>DATCGH010000631.1:0-3292 GCA_036509055.1 Caldimonas sp. | reverse complement strand
CTGGCGTCGGCGGCCGCGAGCTCGGCCTACCTCACGGTCAGCGAAGTCTTCCCGCTGGAGATGCGGGCCCTCTCGATCTCGATCTTCTACGCCGTCGGCACGGGCGTGGGTGGCTTCGCAGCGCCGGCACTGTTCGGCGCGCTGATCGAGACCGGCGACCGCGTCAACGTGTTCCAGGGCTATCTGGTGGGTGCGGTCCTGGTGCTCGCGGCCGCCGTCATTGCCTGGCGCTGGGGCGTCGATGCCGAGCGCAAGCCCCTGGAAGAGATCGCTCCGCCGCTGGGAACCGAAGACCGCGACGCGGGGTGATCCCGGCCGCGAAGGCCGGGGAGGGAAGACCGTCGCTCAGACGTCGATATTGGCGACACGCAGGGCGTTGGTCTCGATGAATTCGCGCCGCGGCTCGACCTCGTCGCCCATCAGCATCGTGAAGACGCGATCGGCCTCGAGCGCATCGTCGAGCTGCACCCGCAGCAACCGGCGGACGGTGGGATCCATCGTCGTTTCCCAGAGCTGCGACGGATTCATCTCGCCCAGGCCCTTGTAGCGTTGGCGCGAGACGGCCGCTTCGGCCTGCTGCACCAGCCAGGCCATCGCCTCGCGGAAGTCGCCGACGCGAGCCTCCTTCTGCCGCTCGCCTTCGCCGCGCTTGACGATCGCCCCCGGGCCGACCAGGCCGCGGAAGGTGCGGCCGGCGGTGCTGAGGGCCTCGTAGTCGGCGCCGTGTACGAAGTCAGCGGTGATCACGCTCGACTTCATGTTGCCGTGGTGCATCCGGCCGATGCGCAGGATGTGCTTGTCGGTGCGGGCGTCGAACTCGGCCGCGACCTCGGCGTCGACCAGCGCCTCGGCCAGCGCCCGGGCCGAGCGCTCCGCCGCCTCGAGGCTGTCGAGGTCGATCTCCAGGCCGTTGGCGATCGCCCTGAGGGCGTCGACGTCCATCCAGTTGGCGAGCCGCTCGACCACGTTCTTCGCCAGCACGTACTGGCGCGCCAGGGTCTCGAGCGTCTCGCCCTGGAGCACGGTCGGGCCGGCGGCGCCGGTCTCGCCGGTCTCGAGCCGCGCGTCCTTGAGCGCCACCCGCATCAGGTAGGCGTCGAGCTCGTGGCCGTCCTTCAGGTACTGCTCGTCCTTGCCGAACTTCACCTTGTAGAGCGGCGGCTGGGCGATGTAGATGTGGCCGCGCTCGACCAGCTCGGGCATCTGCCGGAACAGGAAGGTCAGGAGCAGCGTCCGGATGTGCGCGCCGTCGACGTCGGCGTCGGTCATGATGATGATCCGGTGGTAGCGCAGCTTGGCGACGTTGAAGTCGTCGCCTCCGGTGCCCTTGCCGATGCCGGTGCCGAGCGCGGTGATGAGCGTCAGGATCTCGTTGCTCGTCAGCAGCTTCTCGTAGCGCGCCTTCTCGACGTTGAGGATCTTGCCGCGCAGCGGCAGGATCGCCTGGAACTTGCGGTCGCGCCCCTGCTTGGCCGAGCCGCCCGCGGAATCGCCCTCGACGATATAGATCTCGCAAAGCGCCGGGTCCTTCTCCTGGCAGTCGGCCAGCTTGCCGGGCAGGCCCATCCCGTCCAGGACGCCTTTTCGCCGGGTCATTTCACGCGCCTTGCGCGCCGCTTCCCTGGCACGCGCCGCATCGACGATCTTGCCGCAGATGATCTTGGCGTCGACGGGGTTCTCGGCGAGGTAGTCGGTCAGCGCCTTGCTCACCACGTCCTCGACCGGGCCGCGCACTTCGCTCGAGACCAGCTTGTCCTTGGTCTGGCTCGAGAACTTCGGCTCCGGCACCTTGACCGAAAGCACGCAGGTCAGGCCCTCGCGCATGTCGTCGCCGGTGACCTCGACCTTGGCCTTCTTCGCCAGCTCGTTGTCCTCGATGTACTTGTTGATCACCCGCGTCATCGCCGCGCGCAGACCGGTGAGATGGGTGCCGCCGTCACGCTGCGGAATGTTGTTGGTGAAGCAGAGGACGTTCTCGCTGTAGCCGTCGTTCCACTGCATCGCCACCTCGGTGGAGATGATGGAGTGCTGGTCGCTCGCCTTCTGCCCGATGGCGTTGAACACCTTCGAATGCAGCACCTTCTTGCCGGTGTTGATGAACTCGACGAAGCCCTTCACCCCGCCGGCGAAGGCGAAGTCGTCGGACTTGTTGTTGCGTTCGTCGACCAGGCGGATGCGCACGCCGTTGTTGAGAAAGCTCAGCTCGCGCAGGCGCTTGCTCAGGATGTCGTAGTGGAAGTCGATGTTCGAGAAGATCTCGAGGTCGGGCAGGAAGTGGACCTCGGTGCCGCGCTTCTCGGTCTCGCCGGTGATCTTCATCGGCGAGACGAGGACGCCGCTGCGCTCCTCGATCAGACGGTCCTGGGGCACGCCCTGGCGGAATTCCATCGAATGCGCCAGGCCGTCGCGGCGGACGATCAGGCGCAGCCACTTCGAGAGGCCGTTGACGCAGCTGACACCCACGCCGTGCAGCCCGCCCGAGACCTTGTAGCTGTTCTGGTTGAACTTGCCGCCGGCGTGCAGCTCGGTCAGGGCGATCTCGGCGGCCGAGCGCTTCGGCTCGTGCTTGTCGTCGAGCTTCACGCCGGTGGGGATGCCGCGGCCGTTGTCGATCACCGAGATCGAGTTGTCGGTGTGGATGGTGACGACGATGTCGTCGCAGAAGCCCGCGAGCGCCTCGTCGATCGAGTTGTCGACCACCTCGAACACGAGGTGGTGCAGCCCGGTGCCGTCGGAGGTGTCGCCGATGTACATGCCCGGGCGCTTGCGCACCGCCTCGAGGCCCTCGAGGATCTGGATCGAGCCTTCGCCGTAGCGGTCGCTCTCGCTTTCGCTGTCGGCCGCGCCGTTGCGCAGCGAGTCGCCGTTCAGCGGTCCGGTCGACGCCTTGCTCGCCATGTCGGCATGGGTGCCGGCGATCTCGGGCTTCTTGTCGTTGTCGTCTTCTTTTTGGGTCATCGATGGTTTTGCCACGTCGTCAGATCCGCATCGGCATCACGACGTACTTGAAGCCGGCCTGGTCGGGCACGGTGATCAGGGCGCTGGAGTTGGTGTCCTGGAGCTCCACCGTCACCATCTCCTGGCCCATGTTGGTCAGGGCGTCGATCAGGTAGGTGACGTTGAAGCCGATCTCGATGGTGTCGCCGCCGTAGTCGATCTCGAGCTCTTCCATCGCCTCTTCCTGCTCGGCGTTGGAGGAGGCGATGCGCAGGGTTCCGGGCTCGATGTTGACGCGCACGCCCTTGAACTTCTCGCTCGTCAGGATGGCGGCGCGCTGCAGGCTCTGCAGCAG
>DATCGH010000630.1:0-3699 GCA_036509055.1 Caldimonas sp. | reverse complement strand
AGGCGGTGTTCGCCTCGACCATCCAGGCGAGCGTTCTCGGCACGGACGTCGCGTCCGACGAGCTCGACGACGCCGAGATCGAGCGCTCGATCAAGGAAATCAACGAGGCGATCCAGCGGTCGGCCAAGCTGAAGAAGTCCTGAGGTCCACCGGACGGCGACAATCGCCGCCATGACTTTCCAACGCTCTCAAGGTCGCCTCGCCGACCAGCTTCGTCCCGTCTCCATCCAGCGCGGCTTCACCCGCCATGCCGAGGGCTCGGTCCTCGTGTCCTTCGGCGACACCCGCGTGCTCTGCACCGCCTCGGTCGAGGACAAGGTGCCGCCGCACAAGCGCGGCAGCGGCGAGGGCTGGCTCACGGCCGAGTACGGCATGTTGCCGCGCGCCACCCACACCCGCGGCGACCGCGAGGCCGCGCGCGGCAAGCAGAGCGGCCGCACCCAGGAGATCCAGCGCCTGATCGGCCGCTCGATGCGCTGCGTGTTCGACCTCAAGCTCCTCGGCGAGCGCACGATCTCGCTCGACTGCGATGTGCTGCAGGCCGACGGCGGCACCCGCACCGCGGCGATCACCGGCGCCTATGTCGCCGCCGCCGACGCGGTGACCTGGCTGCTGGCCAAGGGCAAGATCGAGCGCTCGCCGATCAAGGATGCCGTCGCCGCGGTCTCGGTCGGCATCGTCTCCGGCACGCCGCTGCTCGACCTGGAGTATGTCGAGGACGCCGCCTGCGACACCGACATGAACGTCGTCATGACGGCCTCGGGCGGCTTCGTCGAGCTCCAGGGCACGGCCGAAGGCGCGACCTTCTCCCGGCTCGAGATGGATGCGCTGCTGGCGCTGGCGGCCAAGGGCATCGGCGAGCTGGTCGGGGCGCAGCGCCGGGCCCTCGGCATCGCCTCGGCCTGACGGAGGGCCGGTCGGTGAGGCTCGTCCTGGCCTCGAACAACCCGGGCAAGCTTGCCGAGCTGCAGGGCCTCTTCGCCGGCCTCGCCGTCGAGCTCGTGACGCAGGGGGCGCTGGGCATCGGCGAGGCCGAGGAGCCGCATGCCAGCTTCGTCGAGAACGCCCTCGCCAAGGCGCGGCACGCGGCCCGGGCGGCCGCCGGCGCGGCGATCGCCGACGACTCGGGCCTGGTCGTCGACGCGCTCGACGGCGCGCCCGGGGTGGCCTCGGCCCATTTCGCGCCGCTTGCCGGCCGCTTCGCCGATCGCGAGACCGAGCGCCGCGCCCAGGACGCAGCCAACAACGCGCTGCTGCTCGAACGCCTGCAAGGACGAACCGATCGCCGAGCGCGTTTCGTCTCGACCCTGGTGGCGCTGCGCCATGCGGCCGATCCCGAGCCGCTGATCGCGACCGGCCGCTGGCCGGCCGAGATCGCGCTGGCGCCGCGCGGCAGCGCCGGCTTCGGCTACGACCCGCTGGTCTTCATTCCGGCGCTCGGCAAGACGGTCGCGGAGCTCGATGCCGCGGCCAAGAACGCCGTCAGCCATCGCGCCCTGGCCGCAAGGCAGATGCGCATGCTGATGCGCGACGCCTGGAACCTGGGCTGAGATGAAGACCCCCTTGCCGCCGCTGGTCGCGGCGGAGCCCGCGCCGACCGCCGCGCCGCCGGCCGCCTCGGTCGCCGAGCGCCTCGCTGCCTTCATGCGGCCAGGCCCGCTGACGCTTGCCGCGCTGCCGCCGCTTTCGCTCTACGTGCACCTGCCCTGGTGCCTGAAGAAGTGCCCCTACTGCGACTTCAACTCGCATGCCGTGCGCGGCGCGCTCGAGGAGCTGCCGCAGCGGCGCTACGTCGATGCGCTCGTCGCCGACCTCGAGGCGGCGCTGCCCTTCGTCTGGGGAAGGCGGGTGCACACCATCTTCATCGGCGGCGGCACGCCGAGCCTGTTCGCGCCCGAGGAGATCGAGCGGCTGCTGGCGTCGATCCGCGCCCGCCTGCCGCTCGAGCCGGGCTGCGAGATCACGCTCGAGGCCAATCCGGGCACCTTCGAGCGCGAGCGCTTCCATGCCTTTCGCGCCGCCGGCGTGAACCGGCTTTCGATCGGCGTGCAGAGCTTCGACGACGCCCGCCTCGCCGCCCTCGGCCGGGTGCACGACGCGGCCCAGGCGCGCGCCGCCATCGTCGAGGCGAAGGACGCGTTCGAGACCTTCAACATCGATCTCATGTACGCCCTGCCCGGGCAGACGCTGGCCGAGTGCGAAGCCGACCTCGACGCGGCGCTGGCGTTCGCGCCGCCGCACCTCTCGGTCTACCAGCTGACGATCGAGCCGAACACCTACTTCGCCAAGTACCCGCCACCGCTCCCGGACGACGACCTCGCCTCGGCGATGCTCGACCGCATCACCGAGACCACGGCCGGGGCCGGCCTCGAGCGCTACGAGGTCTCGGCGTATGCGCGCCCCGGACACCGCGCGCGCCACAACCTCAACTACTGGGAATTCGGCGACTACCTCGGCATCGGTGCCGGCGCCCACGGCAAGCTCAGCTTTCCCCACCGGGTGGTGCGCCAGGTCCGGCTGCGCGATCCGGCCGCCTACCTCGCCGGCGCCGAGGCCGGTGCGGCGATCGCTTCCGAGAACGAGGTCGCGCGCGCCGAGCTTGCGTTCGAGTTCATGCTCAATGCCCTGCGCCTGCGCGACGGCTTCGAGCTGGCGCGTTTCGCCGAGCGCACCGGGCTGCCGCTTTCGGCGATCGCCCGGCCGCTCGAGGAAGCCGAGCGGCGCGGCCTGGTCGCGCGCGACCTGCATCACGTCCGCCCGACCGAGCGCGGCTTCGATTTCCTCAACGACCTGCTGGAGCTGTTCCTGCCGACGCCGTCCCGCTGACAGGCTGCCGGCTACAGCTCATTTCTCACGGCCGGGCGGAGGGTCGCGCTGCTAGACTGACCCGAACTTCAACCTGCCTGCGTGCCGCCCACCGACCCTCCGACCCGCGAAGCGCAGGCGCTCAATCTCGATGCGGCGCTGCAGTTGCTGGAGCAGTCGGGGCACCGGTTGCCCGACCTGCGCGAGGCCGGCAAGGCGCTCTGGCTGCAGGCGGTGATCAACGGCCTATGCGAGCTCTCGAGCCGCGACCCGCTCACCGGCCTGGCGAACCGCCGTCACTTCGAGCTGATGCTGGCCGGCGAGGTCGACCGCGTTGCCCGCGCGGGCGAGCCGGCGCTGGTGCTGATGATCGACATCGACCACTTCAAGAAGGTCAACGACGCCTACGGCCATCCCGCCGGCGACGAGGTGCTCAAGCACGTCGCCCACACCCTGCAGGACTGCATCCGGCCGATGGACACGGTGGCGCGCTTCGGCGGCGAGGAATTCGCCATGATCCTGCCGAACTGCCCGCCGTCCTTCGCCCAGGCCGTGGCCGAGCGGATCCGGATCCGGATCCAGTCGATGACGATCCCGATCTCGCCCGGCGAGACGGTGCGGGTCACGGTCTCGCTCGGCGGCGCGTTCGCACCGCAGTGGGTGCGCTCGTCGGCGCTGCTCTGGGTCGAGCGTGCCGACCAGCAGCTCTACCAGGCCAAGTCCGAAGGCCGCAACCGCGCCTGCCTGGAGCAGCCGGCGGTCTCGTTCGTCAGCCCCGAGGAGAAGGGCCTGCTCTTCGGCACCTCGCAGTTCCAGGATTTCGCATGAGCACGATGCCGGGCCGTCCCAAGTCGTGCTCAGCCCCCCCGGGGGGCAGCGCCGCGGCGGCAGCCG
>DATCGH010000629.1:0-5990 GCA_036509055.1 Caldimonas sp. | reverse complement strand
CAAGGCGGTCGCCAACGCCAAGCGCCTCGGTCGCACCAAGCTCCGCTAGGGCCGTGTCGCCCGTCCTGGTCGACTACGACGACTCCTACCTCGATCCGCTGGTGCGGCTCTGGCGCGAGGCCTTCGAATTCGGCGTCGGCGTGACCGACCCGCATCCGCTGACGGAGCAGCGCGACCACTTCGTCTCCGAGGTGCTGCCGGCCCACCGCGTCACCCTCGCCCTGCGGTCCTCCCGGCTGGTCGGCTTCGTCGCCGCGTCGCGCGAATCGGTGGCGCAACTGCATGTGCAGGTGGGGCTGCATCGACAAGGCATCGGCTCCCGGCTGCTCGACCGCGCCAAGGCCCGCTCCGGCGGCAGCCTCTGGCTGTACGCCTTCGCCCGCAACCTTCGCGCCTGCCGCTTCTACGAGAAGCACGGCTTCGTCGTCGTCGCGCGCGGCTTCGAGCCGACCTGGCAGCTCGAGGACGTGAAATACCATTGGTCGGCCGACGCGGGCGCCGCATAGCCGTCGCTCCGGAATTCGCAATCGATGCAACCCCGGCGGCGCCGGCACGCCCTAACCTCGAGCGACCCTCCGGGACTTCAGCGCCATGCAGACGATCCGCTTCTTCGCCCTCAGCCTCGGCGTCGCCCTGGGCATCCTGCCTTCGGGGCCGGCGTCGGCCGCCGCCGATTCCCCGCGCGACCAGGTGTGGGCCGCCGAGGTCGCCTTCGCCCGCAGCATGGCCGACAGGAACGCCCAGGCGTTCGCCGAGTTCATCGCCGACGAGGCGGTGTTCTTCGCCGGCACCACGCCCCTGCGCGGCAAGGCGAAAGTGATCGAAGGCTGGGCCGGGTACTTCGCCGACAAGGAAGCGCCGTTCTCCTGGGCGCCCGACCAGGTCGAGGTGCTCGCCTCCGGCACGCTCGCGCTCAGCACCGGCCTGGTCCGCGACCCCGCCGGCAAGACGATCGCCCGCTTCAACTCGATCTGGCGCCTCGAAGGCCCGAACCGCTGGCGGGTGGTGTTCGACAAGGGCGGCCCGCCGACGCCCGGCCCGCCATGATCCCGCGGCCGCGGCATCGCCGACGGGACCGCGACCGAGACTGAAACCCCCACGGCCGGCGTCGTCGGGGCCCCGCGGCGGGCGGCATCGGAGTAGAGTGGCTCGTCCGCGTCGATCGGGAGCTCTGCATGACAAGTCTCTTTGCACGAACGGTCCCCATGGCCCTCGCCCTCGCCCTGACGGCTGCGGCGAGCCTGGCCGAAGACAGGCCGAACACGACCCTGGTCCAGAAGTCGAAGAGCAGCGCCGGCACGCCCTCGACGACCCAGAAGTCGCGCGCCCAGGCGCCGACGCCGCTGAACGGCGACGCCACGGTCAAGGCGGGCGGCAAGCAGGGGGCACCGGCAGCGGGAACGACCACGCCGACGGCGGAGCGCAGCTACGAAGGCTGCCCGCACGCAAAGGGCGCCGAAGCCTGACGCCTTCGGTCACCCTGCGGCCATGACCGAGCAGGAACCGCCCCTGCTCCATGAATGGCTGCGGCGGCCCGCTGTCGGTGGCCGCTTTCTCGGTGGATGAAGGCCGGGCAACGCACGTTCGTCGCCGCATCACGCCCGCCGCAAGCCGGGCCGCCTCACCCGTGGCAACGCGCAGCCCGCGCGCGCTGCGCCTCGACGTCCGGGTCAGGACGCGGGTCGTCGCCCCGTGAGCCGGCAAGCGTCCCTTCCGTCGTCCGTCGTCCAAGGAGAGCCTCGTGCCGATCCCTCAGCGCATCGTCCAGATCTGCCTGTTCATCGTCGCCGCGATCGCCCTGTTCGGCGGCACGGTGCAGATGGTCCTCGGCCAGCCCGACACCACGCCCCGGCTCGACAACGTCCATCGCTTCATGGCGGGCGTGTACTTCTCGATGGGCGTGATCAGCTTCTGGGCCGCGTGGACGGTCCGCCGCCAGGGCACGCTGGTGTACCTGATCGCCCTCGGCGTGTTCCTCGCCGGGTGCGGGCGGCTGTTCTCGATCTCGCAGGTGGGCCTGCCGACGCCGCACGCCGTGTGGCTGGGCTATCTCGTGCCCGAGCTGGCGCTGCCGTTCGTCATGGCACTGGCGCATCGGGCGGGCCCGCGCGCCGCAGCGCCCTGAGACACGCTCCGAGGCATGGTCGAGGTCGTCTTCGAAACCCCGCGGCTGATCGGCCGCCGGCTGGACTCCGCAGACCGGGAGACGATGCTCGCGGTCTACGGCGACGCCGAGGCGATGCGCTGGGTCGGCGACGGCACGCCGCTCACGGCCGAGGACTGCGACCGGTGGCTGACGGTCACGGCCGACAACTATCGGCACCGCGGCTATGGCATGTTGGCCCTGATCGAGCGCGACACGGGCGCGGTCATCGGCTTCGCCGGCCTGGTGCACCCCGGCGGCCAGGCGGAAGCGGAGATCAAGTACGCGCTGCTGCGCTCGGTCTGGGGCCGGGGGCTGGCGACCGAGGCGGCGCGCGCGCTGCTCGACTACGGCGCCGCCGCCCATGGCCTGCAGACGGTCATCGCCACCGTCGCACCCGACCACCACGTCTCGCAACGGGTGCTCGCCAAGGCCGGCATGGAGCGCGGCGCGCTGCGGAGCAACAAGGACGGATCACAGACCCAGCTCTTCCACTGGCGCCCGCCGGCAAGCGACGCGGGATAGCCCACCCGAGTTGCCGGTCGTCGGGGCGGGCGCTACGCTCGCCACCCAACGAACGCGCATCCCTCGCGATGTCGATCCAATCGGTTTTCTATGCGGACTTCGATGTCCCGCCGCCCGAGCTGATGCAGGCGGTGGACGACGGCCTCGAGCGCCACAACCGGCAGGCGGCGCCGCTCGACGACGTGCGCCCACTCGGCTCGTTCGCGAACGATGCCGGCGGCCAGGTGATCGGCGGCGCCGTCGGCCGCACCTGGGGCCGCTGCTGCGAGCTGCAGCAGCTCTGGGTCGAGCCCGGACATCGCCGCAGCGGCATCGCGTCGCGGCTGCTGCGTCAATTTGAAGCGCGGGCCGGCGGCCGAGGCTGCAATGTGTTCTACCTGACGACGCTCAGCTTCCAGGCGCCGGGCTTCTACCAAAAGCACGGCTACGCGACGCTCGGCGAGATTCGCGGTTATCCGAACGAGATCGCGAAGTACCTCATGCACAAGGAAATGCCGCGGCTGGATGTCTAGCCCGGGCCTCACGCTCATGCCTTGCCGTCACGCATCAAACCGATGAAGCTGCTCGCCGTCACCACGACCGTGTCCAGCGCCGACGCGGCCCGCCGCATGGCCCGGGCGCTGGTCGAGCGAAAGCTGGCCGCCTGCGCCCAGATCGGCGAAATCGAGAGCTTCTACTCGTGGCAAGGCGCGGTGGCGAACGAGCGCGAGTTCCGCATCCTGTTCAAGACCACCGAGGCACGCTGGCCCGCGGTCGAGGCGGCGATCCGCGAGCTGCACGACTACGAGCTGCCGGCGATCCACGCGGTCGCGCTGGAGCAGGTGCACGCGCCCTACGGCCGCTGGATCGAGGAAGGATGCTCGCCATGAATGACCCGCACGCCGTCGTCCGGGCGATCCGCCCCGACCAGGAGCTGCTGACGCGCCAGCGCCTGCCCTACTTCGTCGGCATCTCGGCGCAGACGGTCGGCGCCTCCGGGCTCTCGATGCACCTGGTCGTCATTCCGCCCGGCGGCCGGTCCGAGCCGCACAGCCACCTCGCGTACGAGACCGGCATCTACGTTCTCGAGGGCACGGTGCGCACCCGCTGGGGCGCGGCGCTGGAGCACGAGGTCGTCAGCCGGGCCGGCGACTTCCTGTTCATCCCGCCGGGAATGCCGCACGAGGCGATCAACCTCAGCGACAGCGAGCCGGCCCGCGCCGTGGTCGCGCGCAACGACCCGGCCGAGCAGGACCGGGTCGAGCCCTATTCGCCGACGACCGGCGCGGACGGCCCATGACCCGGCCCCTGCCCTTCGTGCGCGACGCCGGCAGCGGCCCCGGCGTCGTCTGCCTGCACTCGAACGCGAGCAGCTCGAGCCAGTGGCGGGGGCTGATGGAGCTGCTGGCGCCTCGATTTCGCGTCCTGGCACCGGATTCGTACGGCGCCGGCAAGAGCCCCGATTGGCCGTCGGACCGGGAGATCCGCCTTGCCGACGAGGTCGAGCTGATCGAGCCGGTGCTGCGCGACGCCGGCTCGCCGCTGACCCTGGTCGGCCATTCCTACGGCGCGGCGGTCGCCCTGCGGGCAGCCCTGGATCGACCCGAGCGCGTGCGCGCGCTGGTGCTGTACGAGCCGACCCTGTTCGCGCTCATCGACGCCGACGCGCCGCCGCCGAATGCCGCCGACGGCATCCGCCAGGCGGTGGCCGACACGGCACTCGCCCTCGAGCGCGGCGACCGGAATCAGGCGGCCGAGGCGTTCATCGACTACTGGATGGGCGAAGGCACCTGGCAGCGGATGCCCGAGCCGCGGCGCGCGCCCATCGCCGCGTCGGCCGTCAACGCTCGCCGCTGGAAGCACGCGCTCTTCACCGAGCCGACGCCGCTCGGGGCATTCCGCAGGCTCGACATGCCGGTGCTCTTCCTGCTCGGGGGGCAGACGACCGAGTCGGCCCGGGGCGTGGCGCGCCTCCTGGTCGCGACGCTGCCGCGAGTCGAGGTGCTCGAGTTCGACGAGCTCGGGCACATGGGCCCGGTCACCCATCCGGAGCGCGTGAATGCGGCGATCGCCCGCTTTCTCGAGCGCACCTGACGGCCCCCGGCCTCCTGTGCTCGTGGCCGGGCCGGCGATCGCGAGGCCCTGACCATGCCCGAAGGCGCGACGCTGCTCTGGCTCGCGAACGCCGTGCTGGGCCTGCATCTGGCGCTGGTGGTGTTCGTCGTCGGCGGGCCGGTGCTGATCGTCGTCGGCAACCTGGCGCATTGGCGCTGGGTGAACGGCCTGGGCTTTCGCCTCGCCCACGCGGCGGCGATCGCGGCGGTCGTCGCCGAGGCCTGGCTCGGCCTGACCTGCCCGCTGACCACGCTCGAGATGTGGCTGCGCTCGCGCGCCGGCGCCGCGACCTACGGCGGCGGCTTCGTCGAGCACTGGCTGCAATGGCTGCTGTATTACGACGCACCCGCGTGGATTTTTACGATCACTTACTCGGTTTTCGGTTTGATCGTTGCCGCCACCTGGTGGTACTTTCCACCTACGTCCAGACGACACGCCGCGGCACGAGGGACCTAGGGCTCCCCGCGCCGACGATCAGTCGCGTGCAGCAGGGACGAAGGGACTTCATGGAAGCGTACGACGACCCCATGCTGGAACGCGACGACCGCCTCGACGGCGGCGAGAACGCTCCGGCGGCTACGAGCGACGAGCCTGGGACGAGCCTCGTTCTGTTCGTGGCCGAGCCGCCTACTTTTGCCGAGTCGTTCGCCGCCGCCGAGCAGGCGGCATTCGGCTTCCTCGTCAGCGAACACGGATTTCGGGCGGGCGAGCGGGAGGTGGGGCGTGACGGCTCCGAACGGGGCGTGTTCGGCCGCGTCGTCTACCGCTCGGCGCCGTCGGCCGAAGGCGCGTCGCGACAGGTGACGCTGACGGTCGCGCCGCTCCGGCTCGAGCTCGACCTGAAGCTGTCGCGGTCGACGTCCCTCCCCTGCCGCGTCGAGGAGCTGCACGCGCTCGAAGGCCGCGGCACCTTTCCCCGCCGCCAGCACGGCCTGTACGACGCGATGCACGAGCCGGAGCAACTGCAGGCGGAGTTCATGCGCCTGGCCGGGGTGCTCCGGGCCTGCGGCGAGCGCTTCTTCGACGACGATCCCTACCTCTGGGAAGACCTCGGGGCCAAACGGATGCACCGCGCCCAGGACAACGCGGTGCGCCGCACGCTCGCGCAGTCGAGGGAACGCTTCCGTGCCCGCGACTGGGCGCAGGTGATCGATCTTCTGGCGCCGATCGAGCACCGGCTGGGGCGCAACGCAACCGCCCGGCTGGCGTACGCGAAGCAGAAGGCCAG
>DATCGH010000628.1:0-3147 GCA_036509055.1 Caldimonas sp. | reverse complement strand
GCGGCGTAGGCGCGTACCCGCTGGGCGTCGTCCTGCGCCAGGAACAGCTTGCCGACCGAGGTTAGGTGCAGCGGCGCCCGGCCGCCGACCGCGCGGACGACCTGCATTCCCGAGCGCTCGCTGTAGGTGCGCTCGACGTAGACGATCTCGTCGCCCTGGCGCATCGACAGGTTCACCGGCTGGTGCGTCAGCTTGTGCAGCTCCCGCATCGGCGCCAGTGCCGCGTCGCGCACGTCGAGCCGAGCCTTGACCAGGTTGCCGAGCTCCAGCAGGCGCATGCCGAGGCGGTAGCTGCCCGGCTCCGGCCGGTCGACGTAGCGGCCGATGGTCAGGTCGTTGAGGATGCGATGCGCGGTCGACGGATGCAGGCCGCTCTGCTCGCTGATGACCTTGAGCGATACCGGCTCCTGGTGCGACGCCAGCAGGTCGAGCAGGCCGAAAGCGCGCTCCAGCACCTGGATGGTGATGGTCCGGTCTTCGGTTTTTCGCATGGCGGTGATTCTCTACGAGCCTCGGCGGGAAAGCAGCGAGCGTGCCGCCGCGATGCCGCTGCGCACCGCGCCTTCGAGCGTGGCAGGGTAGGGACCGTCGACGTAGTCCCCGGCTACCGCCAGCCCGGGCGCGACCGACGCCGGTGGCCGGTCGAGCAGCGGCGTGCAGCGGAAGGTCGCGCGCTTCTCGACGATCGTGCGCAGCGCTTCCAGCGGTCCTGCCAGGTGCGCGGCGAGCTCCTCGCGTGCCTGTGCCAGCGTCGCCGACTCGGCCGAGGCGAGGCCGCGCGCCACCCAGGCATCGGCGCCACTGATGACGAAGGCGAGCAGGCCGGCGGGTCCGCCGAGCTGGCCGCGGTCGAAGACGAACTGGGCCGGGCGACTTTTGTCGGCGGGAAGGAGGAGCATCGGCTCGGGCAGGCGCGTGCCGACGCTCTGCGCATAGACCGTGACGATCGGTTCGTAGCGCAGCGCCGCCGCGCGTGCCGCCCAGGCCGGGTCGTGCGGTGCCACCAGGCGCGCCGCCTCGACCGCGCTGGCGGCGACCGCGACCGCGTCGAAGGTTTCGCCGTCGACCTGCCAGCGATGGTCCGGCGCCACGTTTGGCTCGATCCGCTCGACCCGATACGCGAGCCCGATCCGGGCGCCTGCCGCCTCGAGCCGGGCGAGCGCCGGTCGCGGCAGCAAGGCGCTCAGCCCGCGGCGCGGCAGCAGCAGGTCCGACGCCCCTTTGCCGGCGGCGAGCGCGTCGTGCAGCACGCGCAGGAAGACGCTGCCGCTCGCCGCCTCGGTCGGCGTGTTGAGCGCGGCGACGCAGAGCGGTTCGATCAGCTCCCGCCGCACCGCCTCCGGCAGGCGCGCCGCCAGCTCGGCGACGGTGGTGGCCGGGGGGCAGGCGAAGCCGCTGCGGGCCCAGCCGGCGGCGGCGCGGAGCAGGGCGATGCGGTCGCGCCACGACCAGCCGCGCCGGCCGAGCGCGGCCCGGACGAAGGCCGGCATGGCTCGACCCGGCGGCAGGCGGAGACCGAAGCCGCGGGCGTCGACGAGGCGAAGCGGCAGCCGGAGAAAGGCCTCGCCTTCCGCCACGCCGACCGCCGCCAGCATGCGCAGGGTCTCGCTGTAGGCGCCGATGCAGATGTGCTGGCCGTTGTCGAGGCCGTCGCCGCTGTCGGCGTTCAGGTCGCGGGCGCGGCCGCCGGCGGCCGGCGCCATCTCGAACAGGGTGACCTGGGCGCCGAGCGCGGCGCCCTCGAGCGCGGCAGCGATCCCCGACCAGCCGGCGCCGATCACGGCGAGGCGGGGAGCCATTCCGGCTATTGCCCGCGCCAGTTGGTGCGCATCGCGATCCAGAGCTTGCGCAAGGGCGTGAGCGAGATGCGCTGATGCAGAACCTGGAAGTTGTCGGCCTCGATCTCGCGCAGCAGCGCGCGGTAGATGTTGGCCATCATCAGCCCGGGCTTCTGGGCGCGCCGGTCGACCGGATCGAGCAGCGCCAGGGCCTCGTCGTAGCAGCGATGCGCGCGCTCCGCCTGGAAGCGCATCAGGGCCGTGAAGCGGTCGCTGTAGCGGCGCTCCAGCAGCTCGTTGGCCTTGACGTCGAACTGCTTCAGCTCGTCCATCGGCAGGTAGATCCGGCCGCGGCGGGCGTCGTCGCCGATGTCGCGGACGATGTTGGTGAGCTGCATCGCCAGCCCGAGCCGGTGCGCATAGTCGACGGTCGAGGCGCTTTCCCGGCCGAAGATGTTCGCCGCCACCTCGCCGACGACGCCGGCGACCAGGTCGCAGTAGCGCGCCAGACCGGGGAAGTCGAGGTAACGCGACTGCTCGAGATCCATCTGGCAGCCCTCGATCACCGCCAGCAGGTGCTGCGGCTCGATGTCGTAGGCCGCGGTGTGCGGCAGCAGCGCGCGCGTCACCGGATGGCTCGGCTTGCCGCCCCAGCTCGCGGCGACCTCGCCGCGCCACCAGGCGAGCTTGGCGGCAGCGACCCCGGGATCCGAGACCTCGTCGACGACGTCGTCGACCTCGCGGCAGAACGCATAGAAGGCGGTGATCGCCGCCCGCCGCGGCGGCGGCAGAAAGAGGAATGCGTAATAGAAGCTCGAGCCGCTGGCGGCGGCCTTGTCCTGGACGTACTGCTCGGGCGTCATCGTGGCGCGTTCCGGCGGCTCGACGTGGGCTTCATGCGGCATGCGCGCTCGCTGCGACCTTTTCGCGGCGCATGGCGAGCGCTCGCCCTGCGATCGCCGGTGCGTCCCGCCAGCCGAGCTTCGGTCGCTGCTGCAAGGTCGCGCCGTCGAGGCGATCGATGCGTTCGAGCACGCGCAGCCCGCCCTGGACCACAAGGCGCAGCTCCCAGCCGGCGCGGCCCGGCACCGCGTGGACCAGCGGCGCGCCGAACAGCATCAGGCCGCGCGCCCAGGCGACGGCATCGGCGACCAGACGGCGCACCGCCGCGCTGTCCTTGCCGGCGAGGAGGTCGAGCGGGTCGACGCCGTGGCGGCGACAGTCGGCCTCGGGCAAATAGAGGCGGCCGCGGCGGGTGTCGACACCCAGGTCCTGCCAGAAGTTGGCGAGTTGCAGGGCGGTGCAGATAGCGTCCGAGCGGGCCAACGCGTCGGCTCCGCCGACGCCGTAGAGATGCAGCAGCAGCCGG
>DATCGH010000627.1:0-4038 GCA_036509055.1 Caldimonas sp. | reverse complement strand
CGAGCAGCGCCGCCAGCTCGGTGATGGTGGTGCGAATCAGGTGCTCGCCGGCCGCGGTGCGGACGCAGGTGTACTTGTCGTCGGCATGGAAGTACAGCACCTCGGCGACGTCGACCTGATGCACCAGCTCGCCCTGGCTTGCGCGGATGTGGCGCAGGGGCGAACCCGCCGCCGTCGGTACGGCGAGCAGCCGCTGCAGCGCCGTTGCCAGCCGCGCGTCCTCGGCCGGCGCCTCCGCAGCCGCCTTCAGCCGATCCACGGTGCGCGCAAGTCGTTCGGCCTTGACCGGCTTCAGCACGTAGTCGAGCGCCTGCTGCTCGAACGCCGCCACCGCGAATTCGTCGAACGCGGTCACGAACACGACCCGGGTCGCGCCCTCGATGCCCTGGGCGACGTCGAGGCCGCTGAGGCCGGGCATCTTGATGTCGAGAAAGGCGACGTCGGGCTGCAGCGCCGCGATCCGCTCGGCCGCCTCGATGCCGTTCTTCGCGACCGCCACCACCTGCAGCTCGGGCCAGGCCTTGGCCAGGAGGCTCTGCAGATAGGTGGCGAGGTGCGGCTCGTCGTCGGCGATCAGGGCGGTCGTCATGCGGGGTCCCGGCGGATCACGATTCGACCGGCAGCGACAGCGAGGCGCGCACGCCCTGCGGCACGGCGTGGTCGAGGCTGAGCTTCGCGGCGCTGCCGTACGACTGGCGCAGGCGCTCGCGGATGTTGGCGAGCGCGGTGCCGCTGCCGTGCGCGGCCCGGGGCGAGGGCGTGGGCGCGGGCGCGGACGAGTCCGCCGGGCTGGCGATCCCGGCGCCGTCGTCCTCGACCGTGAGCAGCAGCGTGCCGCGCTCGAGCCGTGCCGCGATCCGGATCGTGCCGCCCCGGACCTGCGGCTCGATGCCGTGGACGATCGCGTTCTCCACCAGCGGTTGCAGGCTGAGCGCCGGCAACGGCCGAGAGCGCAGCTCGCCCGGCACCTCGATCGTGTACTGCAGCCGATCTTCCATCCGCATCTTGATGATCCGCAGGTAGGCGTCGACAAGGTCGATCTCGTCGCCGAGGGTGTGCGTCGCCTGGCCGAGGCCGGTGAGCGAGGCGCGAAGGTAGTCGACGAACGATTCCAGCATCGCCCGGGCGCGCGGCGGGTCGGCCTCCACGAGCGAGACCACGTTGGCCAGGGTGTTGAACAGGAAGTGCGGCTCGATCTGCGCCTGCAGCAGCCTGAGCTGCGCCTCGGTCGCCCGGTTCTCGGCCTGGATCTGCCGCGTCTTCAGGGCGAAGAACTGATGGAAGATCAAGGTGATCAGCGTCGCCAGGGCGATGCTGGCGACCAGCGAGCCGGGCTGGTCGAAGGAGAAGAACCGGCCCAGGTCGACCCCGAACGCCCACTTCATGCCGAGCGGCCAGCCGATCGCCACGCCGATCAGGGGCACGGTGGTGAAGTAGAGCGAGCGACGCGCCCGGCTCCAGGCGCGCAGGCGCTGAATGCCGATCGCCCGCGTCGACAGCCAGAACAGACCGCGGATCGTGAACGTGATCGTCAGGCTGACCACCATGTTGGCCTGGAACCAGGTCCACCACACCTCGGGCCGCACGCCCGTGCGGCCGGCATTGAGGCCGATGCCGACGATCGTGAAGCCGAGCGCGCAGGCCGTGGCGAAGGCGAGCGTCCAGGCCAGTCCGGCCCACCACGGGCCGTAAAGGCGTTGGTCGCCAGTGAGCCAGCCGTTCCAGGAACGCTGCAGCGTTTCGCCGATCGTCATGCGGGCCGAGTGTACGAATCGGACGCTGCGGCGACCGCGCCGCGCCGACCGATCGACAGCCGGGCCGACGAATCGCGTCTGCGCGCCGCCGGTGGTTTCAGGCCCGGAACCGGCGGCAAAGACCCGCCGCCGGGCCGCTACCTACAATGCGCCGGCCCCCTCCTTTCCTCCTCTTTTACTTCTTCTCGATGCAGGTTCACGCTTCGGTCTTCAAGGCCTACGACATCCGCGGCATCGTCGACAAGACGATCGACGAGCTATTCGCGCAGCACCTCGGTCGCGCCTTCGGCAGCGAGGCGCTGGCTGCGGGCGAACGCGCGGTCGCTGTCGGCCGCGACGGCCGCCATTCCGGACCCGGCCTCGCCGCGGCGCTGATCCGCGGCCTGGTGTCGACCGGGATCGACGTCGTCGACCTCGGTCCGGTGACGACGCCGATGCTCTACTACGTGGCGGCGACGCGCGGGGCGCACGGCTGCAGCAGTGGCGTCCAGGTCACCGGCAGCCACAACCCGAAGGACTACAACGGCTTCAAGATGGTGCTCGCCGGCCGGGCGATCTACGGCGAGGACATCCAGCGGCTGCGTCGGCGGATCGAGGCCGAGGACTATGCCGAAGGCAGCGGTCGCCAGGCGGAGATGGACATCCTCGCCGAGTACACCGCGCGGATCGTCGGCGACTGCCGCCTGAAGCGACCGATGCGCATCGCCGTCGACTGCGGCAGCGGCATCGCCGGCGCTTCCGCGCCGGCCGTGCTGCGCGCCCTCGGCTGCAAGGTCGAGGAGCTGTACTCGGAAGTCGATGGCGATTTCCCGCATCACCATCCCGACCCGAGCAAGCCGGAGAACCTCGCCGACCTGATCGCCGCAGTCGCCGCCGGCGACGCCGAGATCGGCCTCGCCTTCGACGGCGACGGCGACCGGCTCGGCGTCGTCACCAAGGACGGCAAGATCATCTATCCCGACCGGCAGCTGATGCTGTTCGCCCGCGACGTGCTGCTGCGCAACCCGGGCGCGCCGATCCTCTTCGACGTCAAGTGCTCGCAGCACCTGGGGCCGCTGATCCGCACCGCCGGCGGCCAGCCGGTGATGTGGAAGACCGGGCATTCGCTCGTCAAGGCGAAGATGAAGGAGCTCGCCGCGCCGCTGGCCGGCGAGATGAGCGGCCACGTGTTCTTCGGCGAGCGCTGGTACGGCTTCGACGACGCCACCTACACCGCGGCCCGCCTGCTCGAGATCCTGAGCCGGGCGCGCGACCCGAGCGCGATCCTCAACGCCTTGCCGGAAGGCTTCAGCACGCCCGAGCTCAACGTCCCTTGCGCCGAAGGCGAGCCGGCCCGGGTGGTGGAGCGGCTGCGCGCCGAGGCAAAGTTTCCCGGCGCCCGGGAGATCGTGACGATCGACGGCGTGCGGGTCGAATACAAGGACGGCTTCGGCCTGATCCGCGCCTCGAACACGACGCCGGTGCTGGTGCTGCGCTTCGAAGGCGCCACGCCCGGCTCGCTGGCGCGGATCCAGTCGGATTGCATGGCGGCGCTGCGAGCCGTCAAGCCCGACGCACAGGTCGCGGCCGCGGCGCACTGACGGTCGCGGCACGGCGACGCGGCTGCCGTGCGCATCCTGATCGTCAAGCTGTCGTCGCTCGGCGACGTGGTGCATGCGTTGCCGGTCGTCGCCGATATCCACGCGGCGCATCCGCAGGCGACGATCGACTGGGTGGTCGAGCCCGGCTTTGCCTCGCTGCTGAGCCGCGTCCGCAGCATCGCCGAGGTGATCGAGCTGCCCTTGCGTCGCTGGAGCAGGAGCGGCTGGCTGGGCGCGGCGACGCGCGGCGAGATGCTCGCCTTCGCCCGGCGCCTGCGGCACCAGCGCTACGACGCGGTGCTCGACCTGCAGGGGCTCACCAAGTCGGCCCTGGTGAGCCTGCTCGCGCGCGGGCCTAGCTACGGGTTGGCGAATCGCACCGACGGCGCGAGCCACGAGTGGCCGGCGCGCTGGCTGGCGACGCATGCGATCCGGGTCGAGCCGCACAGCCACGCCCTCGATCGCTCGCGCGAGCTGGTGGCACGCGCCCTCGGCACCTCGGCCAGCGGGCCGCCGGCATTCGGCCTGGCCGCAGCCGCGCCGGCGGCGCCCGACCCGAAGCGCGTCGTCTTCATCCACGGCACCTCGCGCGTCGACAAGCTCTGGCCCGAGGCGAGCTGGATCGAGCTCGGCCGCCGGCTGATCGCTTCCGGCCGCCGGATCGCCTTGCCGCGCGCCGATGCCGAGGAGGAGGTGCGCGCCAG
>DATCGH010000626.1:0-6459 GCA_036509055.1 Caldimonas sp. | reverse complement strand
AACATGCTCGGCCAGATCTCGACCGCGATGGCCCACGCCGGCCTGAACATCCACAACATGATCAACAAGTCGCGCGGCGACATGGCCTACACCCTGGTCGATGTCGACAGCCCGGTCCTGCCCGAAGTACAGGCCGGGCTGATCGCGATCGACGGCGTGCTGGCGGTGCGCTACCTGCCCGCACACTGAGCGCCCTTCAACGGAACAGGTTCTTCGGCACGCCTGCAGTCGAGAAGATGTAATCGCGCGAATTCTCGAGCTGGGTGCGCAGCCCGGCCAGATCCATCTCGAGCAGCCTTCCCTTCCACTTGCGCACCTTGCCGGCCACGATCACGGTCTCGACGTTGGAGCGTTCCATCAGCGAGACGACCGCGCCCGGCACGTGGTTGAGCGGGGTCACGTTGATGGCGCTGGCGTCGAGGATGATGATGTCGGCTTCCTTGCCGGGCGTGAGCGAACCGGTCTTCTTCTCCAGCCGCAGGGCTTTCGCGCCGTTGATCGTGGCGTAGCGCAACACGTCGCGGGCGGTGAGCAGGTTGGGGGTGCCCGGCAACTGCGGCGGCCACCAGTCGCCGGTCGCGAATCCTGGATCCAGGATCATCTGGTTCACGAGGGCGCGCTGCAGGCCCATGCAGGAGCGCATCTGGGTGAAGAAGTCGGCCGTCAGCGTGCACTCCACGTCCACGCTCAGCGAAGGCTCCATCGCCGGTTGAAGGGTCTGCATTGTCAGGATCGGCGGCATCCCGTGGCGCATGATCATCTCGATCGGCACGGCGAGCGAGACCTGGGCACCGACGCTCTTGACCTTCTCCCAGGCCATGTCGGACATGCCGGTCATGTGCACGAACAGGTTGTCCGGCCCGATGCCCAGCTTGCCGGTGTCGCCGCCCATGCCCTGGGCGAGCAGGTCGAAGGTCGGGCGCATGCCGAACGGAGAGAGGATGTGCGCCGCGACCTGCAGGCCGAGCTGGCGGCCGATGTTCCAGGCCTTCTCGTAGCCCGGAAGGTAGATCTCGCCGCCCATGATCATGGTGACGAGCTGGTCGGTCGAGGAGAACCACTGGTTCTTGATGCGAACAGCGTCTTCCGGGTACTGGTTGCCGGCAACGGCGCCGGCGCTCTCGAAGTAGCCGAAGGCGGCGCGGCGCCCCGACGCCATGATGCCTTGGATGGCGGCGTCCGAGTGCGCCGGCGAGTGATGGATCTGCGAGATGTCGTGCACCGTCGTCACGCCCGCGTCGAGTTGGCTGAGCGAGCCGAACAGCTCGTTGATGTAGACGTCCTGCGGCCGGTAGACCGGGGCGAACGTGAGCAGGATGTACTGGTAGTAGTTGATGTCGCCGCCCGGCGTGCCCGGCAGGAGCAGGCCGTCGGCGAGAAAGCTGCGCAGCGCGGTCTCGAACTGGTGGTGGTGCGTGTCGATGAAGCCGGGCATGACGATCCGGCCGCGGGCGTCGATCACCGCGGCGCCGCCCGCAGCCAGGCTCGGCCCGACGGCGACGATCTTCTTGCCCTCGATCAGCACGTCGGCCTGCGCAAAGTCGCCGACCGCCGGGTCCATCGACATGACGGCACCGCCGCGAATCACATAGCGCCGGCCGTGCTTGCCGCTGTCCTCGGGCTCTCGGGGTTCGTTCGCCGCGGCGGGGCCGGCAGCGAACAGGCTGACAGCACTGACCGCGGCCCCGGCCGCCGCCGCCGTCTTCAGGAAATTTCGGCGCGAGCCGAAGTAATGATCTTGCGGGAGTCCTTCGTCACAGAGTCTGCACATTTTTGCTCCTCCAGAAGTGAGCCATTCGCAAGGGAGAGCGACGACTCTGCGGCGATTCTGGAAACTGGGGGAGCGGCCGTCTTCGGTCGGCCTCAATAGGCGACCCGGCGTCAAGGTCTGGGGAGTTTCTCAGGGCTGGAGCACGGCGCGGCCACGGATCGCGCCGCTCCGCAACGCCGCCAGGGCCTCGTTGACCTCGGCCAGCGGCCGCGTCGTCACCGGCATGGCCGGCAGGCCGCCCTGTCGCGCCAGGGCCATCATCTCGCCCATCTCGGCCAGGCTGCCGACATAGGAGCCGGTGATCGTGACCGCGCGCAGCGGCAGCATGGCGGTCATTACCGGCGCCGAGCCGCCGAACAGGCCCACGCTCACCAGCCTGCCGCCCTTGCGCAAGGCCGCGAGGCCGTACGAGAACGTCGCCGCCGCGCCGACGAAGTCGATCGCCGCGGCCGCGCCGCCCGTGGCCTTCATGAACGCCTTGGTCGCCACGGCATCGTTCGGGTCCAGGCAATCGGCGGCGCCGGCCTCACGCGCCAGGTCCCACTTGCCGCGATCGATCTCGGCCACGACCGGCTTGACGCCGAGCGCCGCCGCCGCCATGCGCACGCCCGACAGGCCGACGCCGCCGGCACCGATGATGAGCAGCGCGTCACCGGACGCCAGCGGCGCGCACTTCCTGAGCGCGCTCCAGGCGGTCAAGCCCGAGCAGGCGTAGGTGCAGGCCTCGGCCTCGGGCAGCGGGTCGTAGGCGAACAGATAGCGTGGATGCGGCACCAGCACATGGTCGGCGAAGCCGCCGTCCCGGTTGATGCCGAGGGCGCGCGGCGCCACGCACAGCTCCTCGCGACCCTCCTTGCAAGGCCCGCAGACGGTGCAGCCGATCCACGGGAAGACGACGCGACGGTCGCCGACCGCGGCACCGCCGGCGTCGGCGCCGACCGCGACCACCGTTCCCGCGATCTCGTGGCCGAGGACGCGCGGCGGCGCGATGCCGCGGCTCAGGTCAAGCTTCTGGCCGTTGCCGAGATCGAAGTAGCCTTCGTGCAGGTGCACGTCGCTGTGGCAGAGGCCGCAACTGCCGATGCGCACGACGACCTCGCTGCCGGTGGGCTGCGGCGTCTCGCGCAGCACCTGCGCCAGGGGCTTGCCGAAATCGTCGAAGGGATAGCTGAGCATGGGCGTCTCCAGTTGCCAATCATTCGAAAGTCGGCTCGTCCCACCACGGGAAGAACGACGGGAGGTCCGAGGACACCCGCTCGGGAAAGACCGCGGCCCGCTTCTCGAGGAACGCCCCGACGCCCTCGCGCACGTCGGCCGACTGCCCGCGGGACTGGATCGCACGGCTGTCGATCCGGTGCGCGAACATCGGATGCGGCGCGGCCGACAGCCGCCACAGCATCTGCCGCGTCAGCGCGATCGAGACCGGTGCGGTGTTGTCGGCGATCTCGCAGGCGAGCGCGCGCGCCGCGGGAAGCAGCTCGTCGGGCGCATGCAGCGAGCGCACCAGGCCGCGCGCCAGCGCCTCGTCGGCGCCGAACACGCGGCCGGTCAGGCACCATTCGAGCGCCGTCTGCATGCCCACGAGCCGTGGCAGGTACCACGAGGAGGCCGCCTCCAGGGTGATGCCGCGCCGCGCGAACACGAAGCCGAAGCGCGCCGCAGTGGAGGCCATGCGGATGTCCATGGGCAGCTGCATCGTCACGCCGATCCCGACGGCGGCGCCGTTGATGGCGCCGATGATCGGCTTGAGGCTCTGGTACATGCGCAGGGTCGTGGTGCCGCCGCCGTCGCGATAGAGATCGCCCACCCGCAGCGCCTCGCGAAGCGGGTTGCCGGGGTCGGCGTGGCGGTCGAAGGTGCTGCCGCCGGCGGACAGGTCGGCGCCGGCGCAGAACGCCCGGCCGGCGCCGGTGACGATGACGACGCGCACGTCGTCGTCGGCATCGGTTTCGTCGAGCAGCAGCTCCAGCTCCAGCCGCATCTGCGCGTTGTAGGCGTTGAGCTTGTCGGGCCGGTCGAGGGTGATCGTGGCGATGCCTTGATCGACTTCGTAGCGCGTGGTCTCGAGCGGCGGCAAGGGCATCGACGGGCTCCCGGTAGTTCTGCAGGCGAAATATCGCCGATCCGGAGCCTGGGACGGGTTTGACCGAGCGCCGGCCATGGTCAGCGCGACGCCTGGCGCGAAGACTTCGCTCACCTCGTCTACCCAGGAGCACACCATGCAGGCCTCTCCCGTCAGCACCTCTGCCTACGCCAAGGTCATCGTCAATTCGAAGCGCGTGCGCTGGGACATCGAAACGGATGTCCTGCGCGGCCGCCGCTTCGATCTGAGCAAGCCTTTCCTGCCGAGCGGCCTGTCGCTCGCGGACGAGCTTGCGTTCCTGGGAGAGGAGGACCGGCGCCTCTTCAGCCAGGTCCAGGGCCGCAGCTATGCGTACATCTTCGGCCTGGTGGAGCGCTTCATCGGCGCCAAGGTGCTGGACTTGAGCCGGGCTCACGCGCTCGGCGACCAGGTGGCGCTGGAAGCGCTGGTGCGCATGACCGACGAGGAAATCAAGCACCAGGAGCTGTTTCGCCGTCTCGAGGTCCTGATGGAAGCCGACATGCCCGCCGGCTACCGTCCGGCGGCCAAGCCGAACGCCGTCGCCGCAGCGGTGCTCGAAAAGAGCACCTGGGCGGTGCTGGCGCTGACCCTGCACATCGAGCTGTTCACGCAGGCGCACTACCGCGCCAGCATCGCCGCCGAGGCCGACATCTGCGAGCTCTGGCGCGACGTGTTCCTGTTCCATTGGAAGGAGGAATCGCAGCACGCCGTGCTCGACGAGCTCGAGTTCCTGAGCGAGGACGCCCGGCTCACGTCGGCCGAGCGCGACCTCGCCGTCGGCGAGCTGATCGAGCTGGTGGGTGCGGTGGACCAGATCCTGCAGGCCCAGGCGGCTGCCGATTCGGCCTGGTTCCTCGGCGTCGCGCGGGGCGAGTTCTCGGCGGTCCAGCGGCAAAGCGTCGCGGCGACGTTCCTCAAGGCCTACCGCTGGCAGTACATCGTTTCCGGCGTCATGCAGCCGCGCTTCCAGAAGGTGCTGTTCGCAACGTTGAGCCCGGCGCAGGCGGGGCGCGTGAACGGTGCGCTCGCGCCGCTGCTCTCGGCCGTTCCGGCCGAGCCTTCGCGCGTGGTCGAGCCGGCTTGACGGAGGAAGGCCGTGCCCGCCGCTCGCCTTGCGCGTCGCAGCCTGCAGGCCGTCGCGATCGTCACGGCCGTCGTGGCCGCGGCCGCAGCCCGGCCTCCCGCGCTGGCGCCGGCGCCGGCCGACGCACCGCCGACCCTGCCCAGTGCCGCCGTCGCCGCGCAAGGCGGTTCCGGCAGCACATCGTACGAAGGCGTGGTCGAGGCGCTGCGCCAGACCGTCGTCGCCGCCCAGGTGCCGGGCGCGGTGGTCGCGCTCCCCGTGCACGCCGGTGACAAGGTGCAGGCCGGCCAGGTCCTGATGCGCATCGATGCCCGTGCTGCGGATCAGACCGCGGCCGCCGGCGCGGCCCAGGCGCGCGCCGGCCGGGCGGCGCTGGAAGCGACCAGCCGCGAGTTCGAGCGGCAGCAACAGCTGTTCGCGCAGGGCTTCATCAGCCAGGCGGCGCTCGACCGGGCAGAGGCCCAGTTCAAGACGGCGCAGGCGGATGCGTCGGCACAACTGGCCAACGCCGGTGCCGCCCGAACGCAGTCCGACCTCTACGTCGTCAAGGCGCCCTATGGCGGCGTGGTGGCCAGCGTGTCGGTAGTGCTGGGCGACATGGCGCTGCCCGGACGGCCCCTCCTGACGCTGTACGACCCGGTGGCACTGCGCGTCACCGCCGCCATCCCGCAGGCGGCCGTGACGAGGTCGGGCGGGGCGCTCGCGCCCCAGGCCGAGATTCCGGGCACAGCGGCCGGCTGGATCAAGCCGGTGCGTGTCCAGCTGCTGCCGACGGTCGACGTCGCCAGTCAGACGCTGGAATTGCGCCTCGATCTGCCAGCCGACACCGACGCCACGCCCGGCATGTTCGCCCGCGCCTGGCTGCCCGGCGCCGGACCGGGTGCCGGCAGCGGAGCGGCCCGGCTGTTCGTGCCGTCGCAGGCGCTGGTGCGTCGCTCCGAGCTCGCGGCTGTCTATGTGATCGGCCGGGACGGCAAGCCCCTGCTGCGCCAGGTGCGGCCCGGCCGCAGCGACGGTAGCCAGGTCGAGATCCTCAGCGGCGTGGCGGCCGGCGAGCGCGTCGCCCTCGATCCGCAGGCGGCGGCACGGGTTCGATGAGGCATCGCCATGGCCGAACCTCTGGGCCTGCCCGGCCGCATCGCCGCGTATTTCCAGGCGGCGCAGATCACGCCGCTGCTGGCGTTGATCGTGCTGCTGCTGGGCGTGACCGCCGTGCTGGTGACGCCGCGCGAGGAAGAGCCGCAGATCAAGGTCACCCTGGCCAACGTGTTCATTCCCTTCCCGGGCGCGTCGGTACGCGATGTCGAGCAGATGGTCACTTCACCGGCCGAGCAGGTGCTCAGTCAGATCGCCGGCGTCGAGCATGTCATGTCGATCTCGAAGCCGGGCATGGCGGTGCTGGCGGTGCAGTTCAAGGTGGGCGTGCCGCGCACCGAGGCGCTGGTGCGCCTCTACGACACGGTCAACGCGCATGCGGACTGGCTGCCCGCCGGCCTCGGT
>DATCGH010000625.1:0-3510 GCA_036509055.1 Caldimonas sp. | reverse complement strand
GCCTGTGCCGACTACCGGCACGACGAGTGGGGCGTCGATGTCGCCATGGCCGGTTCGCAGAAGGGCCTGATGATGCCGCCCGGCATCTCCTTCAACGCCTTGTCGCCCAAGGCGATCGAGGCGAGCAAGGCCGCGACCTTGCCGAAGGCCTACTGGGCCTGGGACGAGATCGTCGAGATGAACAGGGGCGGCTACTGGCCGTCGACGCCGAACACCAACCTGCTCTATGCGCTCGCGGAGGCGCTCGACATGATCCTCGGTCAGGGACTGGCCGCGGTGTTCGCCCGCCACCAGCGCTGGGGCGAGGCGGTGCGTGGCGCAGTCCGGGCCTGGGGGCTGCCGATCCAGTGCGCCGATGCGAGCGCGCATTCGCCGCTGCTGACCGGCGTGATCACGCCGGCCGGCGTCGATGCCGATACCTTGCGAAAGCTGATCCACGACCGCTTCGACCTTTCGCTCGGCACCGGCCTCGGCAAGGTCAAGGGTCGGATGTTCCGCATCGGCCATCTCGGTGATAGCAACGACCTGACGCTCATGGCCGCGCTCGCGGGCGTGGAGATGGGTCTCAAGCTCGCCGGCGTCGCCACCGCCGGCAGCGGCGTCCAGGCGGCGATGGACTTCTTCGCCTCGCATCCGCAGCCGCAATCCCTCCAGGCCGCGGCCTGAGCCTGCCTTTTTCTTTCTCCGGAGCTCCCTCATGAAAAGACGCCTCGTTCTCCAGGCCGGTGCCGGCGCCGCCGCCACCCTCGGCCTGCCCGGCCTTCGCGCCCAGGCCTGGCCGACGGCGCCGGTGCGCATCGTCGTCGGCTTTCCGCCCGGCGGCGGCACCGATGCACTGGCCCGCGTGCTGAGCCAGAAGCTCAGCACGATGTGGGGCCAGCAGGTCGTTGTCGAGACCAAGGCCGGCGCCGCCGGCGTGATTGCGGCCGACTACGTGTCGCAGCTTCCCGGCGACGGCAGCACGCTGCTGATGGCGCACATCAACAGCCATGCGCTCGCGCTGAGCCTGCAGCCCAAGCTGCGCTACAACGCCGAGCGCGATTTCGTGCCGATCGTGCTGGTCGGCGTCACCCCGAACCTGCTCATCGGCAACACGGCGCAGCCGGCGAAGACGGTGAAGGACATCGTCGCCCTGTGCAAGGCCAAGCCGGGCCAGATCAGTTTCGGCTCGGCGGGGGCCGGCTCGGCGCAGCACCTGGCGCTCGAGATGTTCAAGCTCCAGGCCAAGGTCGATGCCCTGCACGTGCCGTACAAGGGCAGCGGTCCCTTGCTCACGGACCTGATCGGCGGCCAGATCAACTACAGCTTCGAGACCATGACCGCGGCGACGCCGCACGTCGCCAACGGCCGGGTCGTGGCCATCGCCCAGACCCGGACGCGTCGCGCCAAGGGCCACCCGAACGTGCCGACGATGCAGGAGCAGGGCTTCGAGGGCTTCGAGGCGACCACCTGGTACGGCCTGGTCGGGCCGAAGGGCCTGCCGCTGGCGATCACCCAGAAGGTGAATGCCGACGTCAACACCGTGCTGGCGATGCCCGACGTGCAGGAGAAGCTCGATACCTACGGCGCCGAGGACGGCGGCGGCTCGGCCGACAAGTTCGCCACCTTCATCCGCACCGAGATCGCCAAGTGGGCGAAGGTGGTGAAGGACGCCGACGTCAAGGTCGACAGCTGACCGGTCGGGCCGCGGGCGACGAGGCGCCTGCGCCTCGCCGTTTCCCGCTCAGTCGAGCTTGCGCGTGTCTTCGATCACCTTGCCGTCGTTCGGCAGGCTGCCCGGCGCGCGCACGGCGACCTCGCCGCGCAGCTTCGTGACCTCGCGGATCGTCCCGGCGATTCGCTCCGCCAGGCCTTCGGGCGCGGCGCCTTCGACCTCGACCTCCAGCGACATCCGGTCGTCGGCGCGCTCGCCGCTGACGACGAGGCGTGCCTTCTTCACCTCCGGATGGCGGCGCGCGATCTCGGCCACCTGCGGCGGATGGACGAACATGCCGCGCACCTTGGCCGACTGGTCGGCGCGGCCGAGCCAGCCGCGGATGCGCTGGTTGCTGCGGCCGGTCGGGCAGCGCCCGGGCAGCACCGCGGAAAGATCGCCGGTGCCGAAGCGGATCAGCGGGTAGTCGGGGTTGAGCGTCGTCACGACCACCTCGCCGACCTCGCCTTCGGCGACCGGATCGCCGGTGCCCGGCCGCACGATCTCGACGATCACGCCCTCGTCGACGACCAGGCCCTCGCGCGCCTCGGTTTCGTAGGCCACCAGGCCCAGGTCGGCGGTGCCGTAGCTCTGGTAGCCGCCGATGCCGCGCGCCGCGAGCCAGTCGCGCAGCGTCGCGGGGAACGCTTCGCCGCCGAGCGAGGCCTTCTTCAGCGACGGCAGGGCGACGCCGGCCTCGTCGGCCTTCTCGAGCAGGATGCGCAGGAAGCTCGGCGTGCCGACATAGGCGTCGGGCCGCAGGTCGGCCATCGCCTGCAGCTGCAGCTCGGTCTGGCCGGTGCCCGCCGGAAAGACGGTGCAGCCGACCGCCACCGCGCCGCTGTCCATCATCGCCCCGGCGGGCGTGAAGTGATAGCTGAAGCTGTTGTGCACCAGATCGCCGGCACGAAAGCCGGCGGCGAACAGGGCGCGGCCCATGCGCCAGTAGTCGGGCCGCGCGCTCTGCGGCTCGTGGATCGGCCCGGGCGAGACGAACACCTGCGTCGCCCGTCGTGCCGGCGGACGCGCGGCACCCCAGCCGATCGCCGCGAAGCCGCCGAACGCGTCCTTGGCGAGCGTGGCGCGCTGCCGCTCGAGCAGCTCGCTCTTGCGCAGCACCGGCAGGGCGGCGAGCGCGGCGCGACTGCTGACGGCCGCGGCCAGGCCGGCGAAGCGTTCCGTGCCGGCCGAAGAGTTCGCCCGGGCATTCGCCACCTGCTCGGCCAGCGCCGCCATCAGCGCAGCTTCGCGCTGCTCAGGGTCGCGCGTTTCCAGCGCGTCGAAATGATCGCTCACGATGCCGTCCCGAGTTCTCAGTCGTCGTCGAAGCGACGGGCGCGCAGCCTGGCGTCCTCGACCAGCTTGCGCTGCTCGGCCGGCGTCGCCAGCGGGTAGCGATCGAAGCCGCTGCCGCCGGGCTTCTTCAGGTCGGCGAACAGGGCGCCGTCCTCGACGTGGAAGTGGACGAAGGCGTCGTTGCGGCCATAGAAGATGCCGGTGCTCTTTTCCTTGACGCCCTTGATCTCGCGCAGCTGGCGCAGCAGCAGCGCGAGCGGCTTCAGGGCTTCGGCGTCGGCGCGGGCCATGGCGTTTCTCCTCAGGAGAGCCAGCGCTTGCGGCGCTTGTAGCTCTTCACGTCGCGGTAGCTCTTGCGCTCGCCCGAGGCCGAGCCGGTGCCGAGGTAGAACTCGCGCACGTCCTCGTTCTCGCGCAGCGAGGCGGCGGCGCCGTCCATGACGACCCGGCCGCTCTCCAGGATGTAGCCGTAGTCGGCGTAGCGCAGCGCCATGTTGGTGTTCTGCTCGGCGAGCAGGAAG
>DATCGH010000624.1:0-3509 GCA_036509055.1 Caldimonas sp. | reverse complement strand
CTGGCGCGGCTCGGCGTGAAGAGCGGCGACCGGGTCGGCACGCTCGCCTGGAACGGCTACCGCCACCTCGAGGTCTACTACGCCGCCTCGGGCTCGGGCGCGGTGCTGCACACCCTCAATCCGCGGCTCCATCCCGACCAGCTCGCCTACATCGCCAACCATGCGGAAGACAAGGTCCTCTGCTTCGACATGACCTTCCTGCCGCTGGTCGAGGCCGTGGCGTCGAAGCTCGCCAGCGTCAAGCATTTCGTCGCCATGACCGACCGGGCGCACATGCCGGCGGCGAGCAAGATCCCGGGCCTGCTCTGCTACGAGGACCTGGTCGAGGCCGAGAGCGACGCCTTCGTCTGGCCCGAGTTCGACGAGAACACCGCCTCGTCGCTCTGCTACACCTCCGGGACCACCGGCAATCCGAAGGGCGCGCTCTACAGCCACCGCTCGACGGTGCTGCACACCTTCGCGATCGCGCTGCCCGACGCGCTCAGCCTGGCCTCGCGCGACGTGATCCTGCCGGTCGTGCCGATGTTCCACGTCAATGCCTGGGGCCTGCCGTACGCCGCGTGCATGACCGGCGCCAAGCTCGTCTTCCCCGGCCCGGGACTCGACGGCAAGTCGCTCTACGAGCTGTTCGAGGGCGAAGGCGTCACCCTCTCGGCCGGCGTGCCGACGGTCTGGCAGGGCCTGCTCACCTACGTCGACGCCAACGACCTGCGCTTCTCGACCATGACGCGCACCATCATCGGCGGCTCGGCCTGTCCGCCGGCGATGATGCGCACCTTCCAGGACCGCTACGGCGTCAAGGTGCTGCATGCCTGGGGCATGACCGAGATGAGCCCGGTCGGCACGATCGCCATTCCCAAGGGATCGCAGAAGAACCTGAGCGGCGAGGAGCAGTTCCAGGTGCAGTGCAAGCAGGGCCGCGCCGTCTACGGCGTCGACATGAAGATCGTCGACGGCCAGAACCGGGAAGTGGCCTGGGACGGCAAGGTCTCGGGCGAGCTGATGGTGCGCGGCCCCTGGGTGATCGCCGAGTACTTCAAGGGCGAAGGCGGCGACCCGCTGGTCAAGGACGATCAAGGCCGCGGCTGGTTTCCCACCGGCGACGTCGCCACCGTCGACCCGGCGGGCTTCATGCAGATCACCGACCGCTCGAAGGACGTGATCAAGTCGGGCGGCGAATGGATCGGCTCGATCGACCTCGAGAACATCGCCATGGCGCATCCCTGCGTGGCGATGGCGGCCTGCATCGCCGCCGAGCACAAGAAGTGGGACGAGCGGCCGCTGCTGGTGGTGGTGAAGAAGCCCGTCTCCGAGGTCACCCGTGACGAGCTGATCGCCTTCTACGAGGGCCGGATCGCCAAGTGGTGGACGCCCGACGACGTCGTCTTCGTCGAAGCGATCCCGCTCGGCGCCACCGGCAAGATGCTGAAGAACCGCCTGCGCGAGCAGTACGGCAAGCGCCTGGTCGAGAGCTCCTGATCGCCGCCTCCACGTCCGCCGGCCGCGCCGGGGTCTGGGCGGCCGCCGTCGCCTTCTGCTGGTGGGGCTTCTTCCCGATCTACTTCCGGCTGCTGCCGGGCGTGCATCCGGTGGAGGTGCTCGCCAACCGGATCGTCTGGGCGCTGCTGCTCGTGACGGCGGTGCTCGCCTGGCAGGGCCGCTGGGCGTGGCTGGGCACGGCGCTGCGCCATCCGAAGACGCTGCTCGGCTTCGTCGCCAGCGCCCTGCTGCTCGCAGCCAACTGGATCACCTACATCTGGGCAGTCTCGAACGGCCATGTCGTCGATTCGAGCCTCGGCTACTTCATCACCCCGCTGGTCAATGTCGCCCTCGGCTACAGCCTGCTCGGCGAGCGGCCGCGGCGGGCGCAATGGCTGGCGCTGGCGATCGCCGCCGCCGGCGTGATCTGGCTGACGGCGGCCGCCGGCAAGCTGCCGTGGATCGGCCTGGTGCTCGGCCTGACCTTCGGTGCCTACGGCCTGTTGCGCAAGATCGCGGTGCTCGGCGCGCTCGAAGGCCTGACCTTCGAGACCATGATCCTCGCGCCCGCCGCGGTGACGGCGATGGCCTGGTGGTGGGGGAGCGGTCCGACCAGCTTTCCCGCGCCCGAACTCGGCACCAACCTCTGGCTGCTCGGCCTCGGCCCGGCGACGACCGTGCCGCTGCTGCTGTTCGCCTTCGCGGCGCGGCGGATCTCGCTCACCACCCTCGGCCTGATGCAGTACCTCGGGCCGACGATCCAGTTCCTGCTCGGCCTGTGGCTGTTCAACGAGCCGCTGACGCCGAACCGGCTGATCGGCTTCGCCCTGATCTGGACCGCGCTCGTGATCTACACCGCCGACGGCCTGCGCGCGCACAAGGCGCCGGCGCTCGCGGCCGAGGCCGCGGCGCCGCCCGAGGCGCTCGACGAACCTAGCTTGCCGCGATCACCTGCGCCGCCGCGTTGACCACCGCGGCGATGCGGCCGATGTCGCGCAGCTGTTGCGTCGTCAGGCCTTCCTTCTTCAGCAAGGCGTAGTGCGATTCGACGCAGAAGTGGCATTTGCCGACGATCGACGCAGCGAGCGCATACGCCTCGAACTTCTTCTTCTCGACACCGCCGAGCGTCGCGTAGGCGTTCATGCGCAGTTCCGGCCGCTGCGTCTTCAGGTCCTCGTCGTTCGCCATCTCGACGAACGGGTACCAGACGTTGTTCATGCCCATGAGCGCGGCGGCCGTCAGCGCGGCGTTGCCTTCCGCCTCGGGCGCGGCGGCCTTGAAGGCGTCAATCAGCGGCTTCGACTTCGCGGCGAAGGCCGCCGCCAGGGCGACGCCGAGGGAATCGGCCGGCGTCAGGCTCGAGCGGGCGATCACGCCGTCGAGGTTGAGACGGATGTCCTTGGCGTAGTCGGGGATCTGTTCCTTGATCGTGGTCAGGAATTCCATGGTGAATGCTCCGTTCGGAATGAGAGCCCGCGGCTGCGCGGGCAAAGGGAAGCCCGCCGAGGCGGGCTTGCCGGTCAGCGCGGCGTGGCTCAGAGCGTCTGGCCGCCGACCGTGCGGTTGCACGGGCAAAGCTCGTCGGTCTGCAGGCCGTCGAGGATGCGCAGCACCTCCTCGGGATTGCGGCCGACGTTGAGGTTGTTCACGCTCACGTGCTGGATCGTGCCCTCGGGGTCGACGATGAAGGTCGCCCGCAGGGCAACGCCTTCTTCGCGGTCGCGGATGCCGAGCTGATCGACGAGCGAGCCCTTCGAGTCGCCGAAGCTCCAATGGCCGAGCTTCGACAGGTCCTTGTGGTCGCGCCGCCAGCCGAGCTTGGAGAACTCGTTGTCGGTCGAGCCGCCGAGCAGCACCGCATCGCGTTCCTCGAACTGGCCGGCGAGCTTGTCGAAGCCGACGATCTCGGTCGGGCAGACGAAGGTGAAGTCCTTCGGCCAGAAGTAGATGACCTTCCACTTGCCCGGAAAGCTCTTCTGGGTGAGCGTCTCGAACGCCGAGACGCCATTTTCCTCGTGCTGGTTGAAGCC
>DATCGH010000623.1:0-3110 GCA_036509055.1 Caldimonas sp. | reverse complement strand
CCCGCGAGAAGATGCCGACAGCAGGCGCGGCCGCCGCTGCCCCCAGCCAGGCAACGGGTGCGAGGCGCACCGTCGCGAGCACCTTCAGCAGGCGGCGCCGCCCGGGCTGCAGACGACGATTTCCCGGGCTCGCGCGCATGCGCCGACGATAGCAACGACCGCTGCCCTCGGCGAGGCCGGGCCGGCGCGGTCTGCCCGTGCCGCTCGTCGGGACCCCGGAGATGAGCGGTGCCGGCCCGCTGGCGGCCGGGCACGGCCTGATTCACACTCCGGTCATGCGCCCGCCGACCTCGTTTCGCTCGGTTGTTCCCTCGGTTGTTCCGCTTGCCACGATCGGCCTCGCGGCCGCGACGCTCTGCGCCGCGGCCGAGGTCACCGTGCCCGAGACGGCGTCGCCGGCGGCGATCGAGGCCTGCGAGCGCTCGGCGCGCCAGGCCGTGCCGAGCTCAGCCCGCGAGCCGGTGGACGTGACGTTCACCGCGGCGCCGACGGTGCAGCCGGGCCCGGCGATCGACGGCCAGGTCGTGCTGCGGGGCGCCGGCCGCTGGCGCGCGCCGACCGGCATGCGCACCTTCACCTACACCTGCAACGTCGACGTGCGCAGCGCCGAGGCGGTGGGCCTGGTGCTGCGCGACACCACGCCGGCCGCGGCGGTCAAGGCGGCGGCGCCGCGGCCGCCGGCCGAGCCGGACCTGAGCGAGCTCTCGCCCGCGGCCTGCGAATCGAGCGCCGTCGCCGCCCTCAAGGCGCGCTGGCCGCGGGTCTCGCAGATCAGCTTCGATCCGCGCACCCGCGTCTTCAGGCAGCCGAGCGCCGACAGCGCCCAGCTGCACGGCAGCGGCCAGGCGGTGCCGAGCGTCGACTCGGCGACGCGGGTGTTCGGCTTCGACTGCGAGATCGACCCGCGCGACGGCCGGGTGCTGGGGATCAGCATCTCGGGCTGAAAAACACGCCGCGGGCGACCTGCCCATCGGCCGTCGACCCGCCCGCCGAAGCGCGGTCCTCCCAAGGCGAACCGAAGCGCGAAGAAAGCCGCGATTTCCGCCGCTGATCGGCCGGCGCGCGGGCCCCGCATGGTCAACACTTCCCCCGTTACTTTCGGGCCGACGACGGCCCTCGCCGACATGAGCCAAAACTACATTCCGGCGGCCACTCTCGAGCCGGAGAAGCGCGCCGTCGCACCGCCGCCGGCGGCGAACGCGCCGCGAACGCCCAACTTCATCAACGACGTCGCCGCCGGCAAGGTCGAGCTGCCGACGATCCCGCGGGTCGTCCAGCAGGTCACCGCCGCCTTGCGCGATCCCGACGTCGACGCGCGCAAGCTCGGCGAGCTGCTGGCGCAGGATCCGATCCTCTCCGCCAAGGTGCTGCGCCTGGCGAACTCGTCGTTCTTCGGCGGCCAGCGCAAGATGGCGTCGATCGATGCCGCGGTGGCGCTGATCGGCACCCAGGCGCTCGGCCGGCTGGTGCTCGCCGGCGGCGTGTCGTCGTCGTTCGGCACCGTGCCCGGCATCGACCTGCCGACCTTCTGGCGCGACTCGCTGATCGCGGCCACCGCCGCCCACAAGCTGGCGGCGCGCCTCGGCGCCGAAGGCGAGGAGGCTTATGTCTGCGGCCTGCTGCACGGCGCCGGCCACCTGATCCTCTGCAAGACCTATCCCGACATCGCCGACTTCGTCTTCACCGGCTACGCCGTGGCCCGTGGCGCCGAGCTGGCGCAGATCGAGGCGGAGAACTTCGGCATCGACCACGCCAAGGTCGGCGCCCTCTGGGTCGAGACGATCGGCTTCCCCCAGGCCGTGGCCGACACCATCCGCAAGGTCGCCGAGCCGTTGCCGGCCACCGCCGGACCGCTCGACCTGTCGTTGCGCAGCGCCTGCGCGCTCGCCGAGGCGGTGGCGCGCAAGGACGAGGCCGCCGTAGCCTGGGCGGCGCTGCCGCCGGCAGTGCAGGCGCGCTACGGCGGCGGCAGCGCGCCCGACGCCGCCTTCGACAAGCTCTACGACGCGCTGCGGGAAACCGAGCCGACGATCTGACGGCCGCGTGTCCGCCGGTCCTCGGCGGCACGCAAGAAAGTCGAGTTCGTGACGCTTTGCGCCGAAGTCGCGAGCGCCGGCAGGAACGCGCATCCGGAGGCGCCTCAGAAACGGTCCCTCCCCGGACAATCCGCGGCAGCCAACCGGCCTCTTCCGGACGTTTCGCTCCCGCATGCACATCGACATCGCCACGCTGCTCTTCGCCATGACCGTCTGCATGGTGACGATGGCGGTGGCCCTGCCGGCGGTGATGGGCCGGGTCAACGCGCCGGCGCGCCGCGCCCAGGCCGGCGTCGTCCTCCAGGGCCTCGCCTGGGCGCTCCTGCTGCTCTCGGGCCTGGCGGTGCGGGGCTCGCTCACCGACCGCGTCCTCTCCACCTTGGCCATGGCCGGAATCGCCGGCGGCCTGGCACTCAGCGCGTCGGCCTTCGATCTCTGGTGCGGACGCGACGGCCGCAGCCGCTGGACGCTGGCGCTCGCCGTCGTCATGCCGGTCGGCTATTTCCTCGGCTTCTCGAGCTACCCGTTCCGAGTCGGCTGGGCCAATGGCCTGCTGACCCTGCAGATGGCCCTCTTCGTCGCGACCGTGTGGCGCAAGCCCGCAGTGGAGGTCGGGCGCTGGCGCTGGCTGCTGGTGGCGAGCCTGCTGGCGCAGATGGTGGTGACGCTCGGGCGCGGCCTCCTCGGCGCGTTCTTCACCGAGAGCTATCCGACCTTTCTCGCCCCGCATCCGGTGAACTACGCCTTCGCGGTGATCGTCAATGCGACCACCGTGCTCTCGCTCATGGCGGTGCTGCTCGCCCATCGCGACGAGGCGGCGCGCGAGCTCGAGCGGCTCGCCACCGTCGACGGCCTGACCGGCGTGCTCAACCGCAGCGCCTGGATGAGCCGCGCCGCCACCGAGCTGGCGGTGAGCGTGCGCTACGGCTACCCGGTGGCGGTGCTGATGATCGACCTCGACCACTTCAAGCAGATCAACGACACCCGCGGTCACGCCGACGGCGACCGGGCGCTGATGTTCGTCGCCCGCGCCCTCGAGGCGGCGGTGCGGCCGGGCGACCTGGTCGGGCGCTA
>DATCGH010000622.1:0-2385 GCA_036509055.1 Caldimonas sp. | reverse complement strand
TCGCCGCCGCCGTCGCCTAGGGCGCTCGAGCCGCGAGTCTTCGGGACGGCGCCGCTTGCGCGGCGCGTCCTTCCGTGAGCCGCCTAACGCGGCCAGTCTTGCGCGAGCGCCGCCCAGGCGGCGCGCTTTCAGAGAGCGCCGCTTATGCGGCGCTCAACCACATCGCCGTGTCGAAGGCGCTACTCATCAGCGGCATGTTTGCGCCGAAGCTGCTGTTCGCTGCCGTCTTCGACGCCGCCTTGACGGGCTTGTCGATGCTCTTGTCGTTGCTGACGCCGGGGGCCACATCCGTCGCCCGCTCCCATGACCCTGTTTCTTGGGAGCGGGCTACTGAAAAGAATAGAAGCACCGGAACGGGACTTTGCGCTCCGCCCAGTAGTCGGCGGCGTCGCGGAAGACGTCGAGCAGCTGCTCGCGCGCTTCCCGGTCGAACCGCGGGTTGTCCGGCAGCTGCTCCAGCACGACCACGAAGCCGGGCTGCGAGCCCGCCTTCTGCACCAGGTCGGTCATGCAGTCGTAGAGGGCGTCGAGGTTCTTGCCGAAGTGGGTCGGGAACAGGAATGCCTCGGCGATGCCTTCGAGCACTTCCTGTTTCGACTGGGCCGTCGTCAGGTTGGCGTACAGGAAATGCTGGTCGGCGTGGGCCGCCGCCTGCATCAGATCGTCGACCCGATAGGCTCGAATCGACTGCACGATGTTTGGACGGACTGTCTGCAAGAGCATGTCGCGTTCCTCCTTGTGATTGAAATTCGCTAGGGCGCTCATGGCGTGATCCGTTTGAAGCTGGAGTAGTGGTCGGCGGTGTAGTAACAGGCGGCGGGGGCGACGGGAACGGTCCCGCCGCAGACGATCCGGCGGGCACCCCGGTCGCGGGCGCCGGGCGTCGTCACGGTGTATTCTCGGTAGTAACCCTTAGTTTGGGCTGGAAGCGACTGCTCGCGGTTGCCGAAGACCGAACCGTCCTTGGCGTAGGCGAAAGGCCCTCCGGCACGGATCGCGGCATGCACCGTCTGGGCTTCGGCAGGCAACTCCGCCACCGCGATCGTTGCCGAAGGCGGTGCCGATTCCTTGGCCTGTAAGGTGCCGACTGCCAGCAACCCTGCGACGCCTATGCCTGCTCCCCACAGGAGCCATGGCCGCCGAGGCTGCAGCCCACCCATCAAAACCACGGGAAATCCCAGAACGTTGAATCTGCAGATGTTACCGAAGTGGGGCGAAAACCTCAAGTTCTTGCCACATATTAGGGCACGAACGGCAGGATTTAAGTCAGCGCATACTCTCGCAAACAGTCATATCTGTCGCGAAGCTGCATGCGCGATAACGAAATCATCATTTTCACTCGCGGAGCGTGAACGGTCAGCGCGCCGCATTGGCGTCGGCGACCGTCAGCGCGGTCATGTTGATGATCCGGCGCACCGTGGCCGACGGGGTGAGGATGTGCACCGGCTTGGCGGCGCCGAGCAGGACCGGGCCGATGGCGATGCCGCCGCCGGCCGCCGTCTTGAGCAGGTTGTAGGCGATGTTGGCGGCGTCGATGTTCGGCAGGACGAGCAGGTTGGCCTCGCCGCTGAGGGGGCTGTCGGGCATCAGCTCGTGCCGGTAGTGGGCGTCGAGCGCCGCGTCGCCGTGCATTTCGCCATCGACCTCGAGCCAGGCGGCCTCGGCCCGCAGGATCGTCAGCGCCTCGCGCATCTTCAGCGCCGAGGCCTGGTTGCTGGTGCCGAAGTTGCTGTGCGAGAGCAGCGCCGCCTTCGGCTTCAGGCCGAAGCGCAGCATCTCCTCGGCCGCCATGACCGTGAACTCGGCGATCTGCGCCGCGGTCGGGTCGTAGTTGACGTGAGTGTCCACCATCATCACCTGGCGGCCGGGCAGCATCAGCGCGTTCATGCAGGCATAGGTCTTCGCGCCCGCGCGCATCCCGATCACCTGGTCGATGTAGCTCAGGTGCATGGCGGTGCCGCCCCAGGTGCCGCAGAGCATGCCGTCGACCTCGCCGGTCTGGAGCAGCATCGCGCCGATCAGCGTCAGCCGGCGGCGCATCTCGATCTTCGCCAGCTGCGCGGTGACGCCCTTGCGTACCGTCATCCGGTGGTAGGTCTGCCAGTACTCGCGGTAGCGGTGGTCGTCTTCGGTGTTGACCAGGTCGTAGTCGCGCTCGGCGACCAGGCGCAGGCCGAACTTGGCGATCCGCTGCTCGATCACCTTCGGCCGGCCGATCAGTGTCGGCCGGGCCAGGTTCTCGTCGACCACCACCTGCACCGCGCGCAGCACCCGCTCCTCCTCGCCCTCGGCAAAGGCGACGCGCTTGTGCTTGGCCGCCTTGGCCAGGTTGAAGATCGGCCGCATCGTCGTGCCCGAGGCATAGACGAAGGTCTGCAACTTGGC
>DATCGH010000621.1:0-5288 GCA_036509055.1 Caldimonas sp. | reverse complement strand
TGGCTGCCGCTGGCCCTCGGTCTCCAGGTCGTGCTCGTGCTCTTCCTGGCGACCGCCTGGCTGATCGCGCCGCGACCCGCCGAGTACCGGACCCTCGGAACCGCGGCGAGCGCCACCACCGCGAACGCGCTCGTCGTCTTCCGTCCGAACGCCACCGAGAGCGCGATCCGCCAGGCGCTGCGCGCTGCCGACGCGCGCATCGTCGGCGGCCCGACCGTGACCGACGCCTGGCTGCTGCGCCTGCCGGACGCGGGCGCGAGCTCGCTGGCCCGCCTGCGTGCCGAGCCCGCGGTCGCCCGGATCGAATCGCTCGAAGGCGAGCCGGTGCGATGAAAGCGCTGATCCTGGCGGCGGCGCTCCTCGGACTCGCGACCGCGATCGGCGCGGCCGAGCCGGCCCGCGAGACGACGGAAGCGAGCGTCGATCCGCCGCAGCAGGTGCTGGTGCTTCTGCGTCTGCCCGCCGCCCACTTCCGTGCCGACGGCAACTACGCCAGCGGCTACGCCGATGCCAGCGGCCGGGCGGCGCGACGCCGGGTGGCGGAAGCGCTGGCACGCGCCCACGGCCTCGTCCTGGCCACGGCCTGGCCCATGCCCGCGGTCGGCCTCGATTGCTTCGTGATGGAGATTCCCGCGTCGCGCCGGGCCGATGAGGTCGTCGGCGAGCTCAACCAGGAGCCGCAGGTCGAATGGGCGCAGGCGATGAACCTGTTCCGCACGCTGGCCGCCCACGACGATCCCCTGTACGCCATGCAGCCGGCGGCGGCGAGCTGGCACCTCGCCGAGCTTCATGCGGCGTCGACCGGACGCGAGGTCCGGGTCGCGGTGATCGACAGCGGCGTGCAGCTCGACCATCCCGACCTCGCCCAGCAGGTCGACACCAGCCTGAACCTCACAGGGGACAGAAGCTACCTCGGCGAGGACCACGGCACGGCGGTGGCCGGCATCGTCGCGGCGCGGGCCGACAACCGGATCGGCATCGCCGGGGTCGCGCCGCAGGCCCGCGTGCTGGCGCTGCGCACCTGCCGCCAGCAGCCGGGCGCGGGCGCGTCCTGCACCACCCTGGCCCTGGCCTTGGGGCTGAGCGCGGCCATGGAGAAAGGCGCGCAGGTCATCAACCTGAGCCTGGGGGGTCCGCCGGATCGGCTCATCGCCCGCCTGGTCGACGCCGCCCTGGCGCGTCGCGTCGCCGTCGTTGCCGCGGTCGACCGCTCGGCGGACCAGGGGGGCTTTCCCGCCGGGATGGCCGGCGTTGTCGCCGTGATCGACGAACCCGCGCCTGCGGCGCCGATCGGTACCCTGGCCGCGCCGGGTCGCGACGTGCCGACGACGCTTTCGGGATCGCGCTGGGCGACCGTGTCGGGCGCGTCGTACGCCGCGGCCCATGTCAGCGGCCTGCTCGCCCTGATGATCGAGCTGCAGCAGCGCTCCGGCCGAAGTGCCCGGCCCGCCGCTGCCGACCTGGTGGTGCAGGCGGACGGCCGGGTCGACGCCTGCGCCAGTCTCGGCCGGGCGGGGGCCCGGTGCGTGTGCGCCTGCGGCGCGACGCCAGCGACGGAATCCGTGGCCCGGCACTGACGTGCGACGCGGCTCGCTGCGGCGTGGCCGCCAGCTGACGCTCGCAGCCCTGTGCCTGGTCACGAGCCTCGCCGCCCGGGCTCAGCTCGGCGCCACCCTGGCGATCGAATCCGACTACCGCTTTCGCGGCGTCTCCCTGGACGGGTCGGGACCGAGCCTGCGCGGCTCGTTCAACTACGACGCGTCGAACGGCTGCTATGGCGGCGCGTCGGCCACGCGCGTCGAGCCGGAGCAGGGGGACCGCTATTTCCAGGTGCTGAGCTACGCCGGCTGCGCGTCGCCGATCGGCGTCGACCGACAGGTCGAGGCCGGCGCCACCTACTCGCATTTCACCGGCGAGTCGCGCTACGACTTCGCCGAGCTCTATGTCGGCCTGCTCGCCGGGCGCTGGGGCACCCGGCTCCATTTCGCGCCCGACTACTTCGGCCGGAACGTCTCGACCCTGTACGCCGAATTCGACGCTCACACGGTACTCGACGAGAACTTCCGTCTGTTCGGCCACCTCGGCGTGATCACTCGGATCAGCGGCAACGGCGGCGGCGAGAGCCGCGCGCGCGGCGACCTGCGCATCGGCGCCGGCTGGGTCTGGCGCGGTCTCGACCTGCAGCTCTCATGGGTCGGCGCCACCGATGGCGGGCCTTATCCGGCGGTCTATGGCGGCCGTCGCAGCGCCTGGGTCGCAGGCGCGTCGTACTCGTTCTGACCCTGTTGCCGGCGTGGGCGATGAACCGCTGCGCGCCGAATCGTCATTCACCGTCGGACCCACCTCGAGGAGAAGACGATGAATTCGAAGCAAGCCATCCGGTGCTGGTTGACGGCAGGCGCGGCAGCCATCGCCCTGGTCGCCTGCGGCGGCGGCGGCGACGACGAGGGCTACGCCCCGACCGCCCTGGTCACCGACGTCGCCGGCATGCAGAGCCCTTACGCCAGCAGCAACACCCACGTCGATCCGAACCTGGTCAACGCCTGGGGCCTGGCCTTCAATCCGCAAGGATTCGTCTGGGTGGCCAACGCCGGCACCTCGACCTCGACCCTTTACGACGGCAACGGCGTGCCGCAGTCGCTGGTGGTGGCGATTCCACCGAACGGTGCCGGCGGCGAAGCCGAGCCGACGGGCATCGCCTTCAACGCCTCGGCGAGCTTCCCGGTGACCCAGAACGGGGTGACAGGAACGAGCGTATTCCTCTTCGCCGGCGAAGGCGGCACGATCTCGGGCTGGTCGCCGAGCGTCAACGCCACCAACGCCGTCCTGGTGGTCGACCGCTCGGCCGCCGGCGCGATCTACAAGGGCCTCGCGCACGCCACCCAGGGCGGCGCCGAGTTCATCTACGCCACCGACTTCCACCACGGCGTCGTCGATGTCTTCGATGGCAACTTCGCGCCGGTGACGCTGGCCGCGGGCGCATTCACCGATCCGAACCTGCCGGCCGGCTACGCCCCCTTCGGCATCCAGGCGATCGGCAACCAGCTCTACGTCAGCTTCGCGATGCAGGATGCCGACGCCGAGGACGACGTCGCCGGCGGCGGGCTCGGCGCGGTCGACGTGTTCGACACCGCTGGCGTGCTGGTCAAGCGGCTGATCGTCCCGGGCGGCAGGCTGAACGCGCCGTGGGGGATGGCGATGGCGCCGAACGACTTCGGGCCGTTCAGCAACGCCCTGCTGGTCGCGAATTTCGGCGACGGCAAGATCAACGCGTTCGATCCGGCCACCGGCAACTACCTCGGCACGCTGTCGCGCCCGAGCGGGGGGGTGATCGCGATCGACGGGCTCTGGGGCATCGCCTTCGGCAACGGCCTCAACTCGCAGCCGACCAACACCCTGTTCTTCACCGGCGGACCGTCGGACGAAAGCCACGGCGTCTACGGACGCATCGACCACCACAAGTAGGTCGCGCCCGGGGCGCTGCTCGAGGGCTCAGCCGATCAGGTGAGCAAGCGAGAGCAGCGCCAGCAGCAGCATCCAGAGCACGACCGAGCGCCAGACCAGGCCGACGACGCTGCGCAGGTGGCCGAGCTGCGGCGTCGCGCCCGACGTCGAGCCCGAGGCGTCGGCCGACTCGGGCGAGGCGCCGGCGGTGAAGGTCTTGGCGCGGTCCGGGGTCAGCCCCGGCGCCGAGCCGCCCCCCAGGCTGACGCCGACGGCGCCGGCCGCGGCGGCGAGGATCACGCCTTCGTTGTCGTACTTCCAGAGGCTGGCGTCGCGACGCCAGCAGTTGACCGCCTCCTCGAAGTTGCCGACCACGGCGAAGCCCGAGGCGGTGAGCCGGGCCGGCACGTGGTCGAGCAGGTGGAACAGGCGTTGCGAGAGTTTCATCAGGGTCTCGTTGACGGCGATCGCGCCATCGCCGCTCCTGAACGACCAGTAGCGGCCGGCGAGCTCGGCCATGCGGTAGAGCACCGCGCCGGCCGGGCCGAGGCCGAAGCTCGAGAGCAGCACGAACCAGAAGAAGACGCCGAAGACATGGCGATGCGCCGCCAGCAGCGAATGCTCGATCACGTGGCGCAGCAGCTCCGAGGCCGGCAGCTCGCTGGCATCGAGATGGCGCCATTCGCTGAGCAGCCGCCGCGCCTCGACCTCGTCGCCGTGGTCGAGGGCCTTGCGGATGTCGGTGAAGTAGTGGCTGAACTGGCGAAAGCCGAGCGTCAGGTAGAGCACCGCGACGTCGAAGGCCAGGCCGAGCAGGCTGTGCACCTGATCGAGCCCGAAAAACACGCCGAAGGTCAGGACGGCCGGCGCGAGGGCGGCGACGCACCAGACCACCCAGGCATGGCTTTCGCGTCCCGCATCGAAGTTGCGCGCCGTCCATTGCATCCAGCCGGTGAGCGCATCGTGGACGACATTGCCGCGCGGCAGCGGCTTGACTTGCTCGAGCAACAGGGCGAACAAGACGGCGAAAAAACTCATCGCGGCCGATCATACCGGCGGGGTTTCGCCGCCCGCACCATGAGCGACGGCCGGTTCAGGCGGCGAGGAAGCGGTAGAGATTGCGCAGCATTGCCGCGGTCGCGCCCCAGATGAAGTAGCGGCGGGGTCGGCCGGCCGCATCGGTGCCGGGCCAGGGCAGCGAGAAGAACTCGCGCCGGATGCCCCCGACCTCGATCGCATGGCGTTGGTGGTTGCCGGGATTCATCAGCCAGAGCAGCGGCACCTCGAACACCTCGGCCACTTCGTTCGGATCGGGCTGGAGCGCGAAGCCCGGGCCCACCAGGCCGACGACCGGGGTGACGACGAAGCCGGTGCTGGTGGTGTAGATCGGCAGGCTGCCGAGCACCTCGACCGACGCCGCGGCGAGGCCGATCTCCTCCTCGGTCTCGCGCAGCGCGGTGGCGATGGCGTCGGCGTCGCCGGGCTCGGATCGACCGCCGGGAAAGCTGATCTGGCTCGGATGATCGGTGAGGTGATCGGTGCGCTGGGTGAGGAGCACCGTCGGCTCCTCGCGCAGGACGATCGGGATCAGTACCGACGCTGCGGCGGGCGCGCGGTCGACGATGCGCTTCTCGACCTTGATCTCCGGTTGCCACGCCGGCGGCGCGACGAAGCGCAACCGGATCGCCGCCGGCAGGATGCTCGCGGCATCGACCGGCGGGAGGTGGGAGTCGAGTCCGAGAACCGGCAGGTCCTCGGGATTGAAGGAGAGCGCCACTTCAGTCGCAGGCCGGTCTTTGCGTTGACCGGCTTACGCCGATCAACGCGGAAATTGGCTCGCCGCT
>DATCGH010000620.1:0-2783 GCA_036509055.1 Caldimonas sp. | reverse complement strand
GATGCCGCTGGAACGCGACGTGGAATCGGTCGTCAGCAGCATCACGAAGCAATGGAACGCGGCGCCGCTGCCCGACCTTCAGGAAAACTGCGACAACATGCTCACGCAGCTTCGCGAAGGCCCGGATGGGGAGTGATCCCGGCCATCGGGCGGACCGGGCGGAGAGCGCTTTGCGTTCCTCCGCCCTTGGCCGGGTCCGACCCGTAGGTCCGTTCCATGCGGCCCTTCGGCCACAGGTCTGGCACGCTGCGCGGGATCGCGGCGTTCGTCTCCCTGGCGCTGACCGCCGCCATCTTCCTGCTGCTGCGAGTCACCTCCGTGCCTCGCCCTGAAGCGAAAAGGACGGAGCGCGAGGTGGCCGTCGTGCTCTTCCCTTCGCCGCCGGACCGCACCCGCGACGAACCGTCGCCGGTCGCCGCGCCTGCGGCGAAGACCGCCACGCGCATCACCGCAGGCCCCCGGCCGCGGGGCGCAATTTCTCCAGTTCGCGCGGAGCCCGAGCCGGCCTTCGCGTCCTCCGGACCTGCTGCGAGCGCGCCTGCCGAAGCCCTGGCCGCGAGCGCCCCTCTGCGGCTCGATGCGGAAACGCTCCGCCGGGCCATCGCCGGCAGCGCGGGCCCGATCCAGCAGATGGCGCGACGCGGCGGCGCGGAGCTCGATTCGCCGCGCGCCACCCGCTCGGAGGCGCTGGCGGACACGATCGCCGAGAAGGGGGTCGCGGATTGCCTCGCACCCAACGCCGGCGGCAGCCTGCTTTCGGCGCCGCTCCTCCTGTTGCTCGCCGTCCAGGGGAAATGCAAATAGTCTGCCTGCGAACCCGCACCGGCGATCGCGCCCGAGGCGGCCGGCGCCAGACCGCCGCCGTCTCCATCCGGCCACCGGTCGCCGACGACCAGGCGGCCTTCCTCGCGGCGGTGCGCCGTAGCCGTGCCTTGCATCGGCCCTGGACCTCGGCACCCGATACGGCGGCGAAGTTCGTCGCCTGGCGGGAGCGCATGGCCCCGCCGGCCCACTTTCCGTTTCTCGTCTGCCGCTGCGACACCGACGAGCTCGTCGGCGTGATCAACCTGTCGAACGTGGTGCTCGGCGCCTTCCGCAGCGGCTACCTGGGCTACTACGCCTTCTCGGGCCACGAGCGGCAGGGCCTGATGCACCAGGGCCTTCGCCTCGTGGTCCGGCACGCCTTCGCGGCGCTGAAGCTGCACCGCGTCGAGGCGAACATCCAGCCGGGGAATGCGGCATCGATCTCCCTGGTCCGGGCGTGCGGATTCTCCCGGGAGGGCTTTTCGCCTCGGTACCTGAAAATCGGCGGGCGGTGGCGAGATCACGAGCGCTGGGCGCTCCTCGCTTCCTAGGAGCGCGCATCGTGGCCGCATCGTCCTTCGGTCGCAGCGTGCTGCTCGCATCGATCCTGCTCGGAGGGCAAGGCGCAATGGCAATGGATGTCGCTCCACTCTGGAACTACTCGGATCCCGAGGGCAGCGAGCGGCGCTTTCGCGAGGCGCTCGCCACCGCGAACGGCGACGACGCGCTCGAGCTGCAGACGCAGATCGCCCGCACCTATGGCCTCAGGCGACGGTTTGCCGAGGCGCGGCAGATCCTCGCCGGCATCGAAGCGGCGATTCCACGCGCCTCGGCGCAGCCGCAGGTACGCTTTCACCTCGAGCTCGGCCGCACCTATGCGTCGGCCACCCACGAGCCGCAGGAGATCACCCCCGAGGCCCGGGAGAAGGCGCGATCGGCCTACACCGAAGCGTTCGCGAAGGCCAAGGCCGCGCGGCTCGACTACCTCGCCATCGATGCCCTGCACATGATGAACACGGTCGATGCCGAGCCGGCCGATCAGCTGGCCTGGGACGAGAAGGCCCTGGCCTACATGGACGCCTCGACCCAGGAAGAGGCGAAGAAGTGGGAAGGATCGCTGCGCAACAACCTGGGCTACGCCCACCACCTCGCCGGCAGGTACGACGAGGCCCTCGTCCAGTTCCGCCTGTCGCTCGCGGCCCATGAACGCAACGGCCGCGCCGCCAACGTGCGCATCGCCCACTGGATGATCGCCCGGACGCTGCGCTTGCAGGGCAAGGTGCAGGAGGCGATCGCCATCCAGCTGCGCCTCGAGCGCGAATGGAACGAGGCCGGCGATCCCGACCCTTATGTCTACGAGGAGCTGGAAAAGCTCTACCGCGACGCGGGCAACGCCGATCTGGCCGAGGCCTATGCTGCCAAGCTGCGTGCATCCCGGCCGGCGCAATGACGGCCGGCTCTCGCTACAGTCGATACCGAGGAAGACAGCCGTGGCCACCCGTCGAACCCGCGCGAAAACGTCCCTGACGCTCCAGGCCGCCGAGCTCGCCCTGGCGGCGCCCCAGGTCATCGCCCACCGGATGACCCGCATCGCGCTCTCCGGGCCCCGGCTTTCCGAGCGGGATCGCAAGGAGTTCGCGCTCATGGTGGCGGAAAAGAACGCCGCCTTCACCGAGGCGTGGCAGGCGATGGCCACGCACAGCGCACGGGCGAACCAGGCGCTGGCGACTTCCCTCGTCAAGTCCCTCCTCGGCATCGCGCACGGCAAGCGGCCCTCGCCCGCCCGCTCGGTGGCGCAACTCCACCATGCGACGCTCGGCGTCCTGGGCAAGGGGCTGGCGCCGGTGCATCGCAAGGCGGTCGCCAACGCCAAGCGCCTCGGTCGCACCAAGCTCCGCTAGGGCCGTGTCGCCCGTCCTGGTCGACTACGACGACTCCTACCTCGATCCGCTGGTGCGGCTCTGGCGCGAGGCCTTCGA
>DATCGH010000619.1:0-15831 GCA_036509055.1 Caldimonas sp. | reverse complement strand
CGGCGAGGCCGAAGCGGCCGTTGGCGCCGAGCACCAGGACGGCGGGGCGGGGAGCGGTGGTCATGACGGTTCCTTCGGGAGGGGCCGGCGAGGTGCCGACGACAGGCAGTGTGGTCGCGGCACGGGCGAAAATCCATACCGCAATCGGCATGGAAGCTATACATTCCTGCATGGAAACCGATGCGGTCGAGCGCTTCGACTGGGCGCTGGTGAAGAGCTTCCTCGCGGTGCTCGACGCGGGCAGCGTCACCGCCGCCGCGGCGCGCTCGGGCGCGCAGCAGCCGACCCTCAGCCGCCACATCGCAGAGCTGGAGGCACAGCTCGGTGCGCCCCTGTTCGAGCGCACCGGCCGGGGCGTCACACCCACCGCCGCGGCCCTGGCGATCGCCGGCGCGGCCCGGCAGATGGAGGACGGCGCGATGGCGCTGGCCCGCGGCGTCGCCCACGCCAAGTCGGCGGCGCGCGGCACGGTGCGCATCACCACCAGCCAGGTCGCGGCCACCTGGCTGCTGCCGCCCCTCCTCGGCGCGCTGCAGCGCCGCCACCCGCAGATCGAGATCGAGCTGGTCGCCTCGAACGAGCTGACCAACCTGCTGCGCCGCGAGGCCGACATCGCGGTCCGCATGGTTCGCCCGGCACAGGCTTCGCTGATCGCGAGGAAGCTGGGCGAGATCGAGATCGTCGCCGCGGCCAGCCGGACCTACCTGACGAAGGCGCCGCCGCTTCGCGTCGCCGCCGACCTGCGCGCGCATCGCCTGATCGGCTTCGACCGCGACGAATCGATCGTGCGTGGCTTCGCCCGCCTCGGCCTGCCGCTGGCGCGCTCGGACTTCGCCTTGCGCACCGACGACCAGGTCGCGTACACGCGCCTGGTCGCCGAGGGCGCCGGCGTCGGCTTCGTAGCGGCCTACGCGATCAGGCAATGGCCCGGGGTCGTGCGCCTCCTGCCCGAGCTGGCGATTCCGGCCCTGCCGTGCTGGCTGGCGGTGCATCGCGAGATTCGCGCCAACCCGTTGGTGCGCACTGCCTACGACTTCCTCGCGCGCGAGCTGCCGTCGGCCTTGCGTGCCTGAGTCCGCGCTGCCGCACTACCATCGACGCATGCCTTCCTCCATTTCTCGCCGCCGCATGGTCACCTGGACCGGCGCGTCGCCCTTCCTGCTTGCCGGCGCCTGCGCCAGCAAGAAGGCCGCTTCTCCCGAGGTCACGGCGGCGCTGGCGCCGTCCGGACGCCTGCGCGCCTCGATCAACCTCGGCAACCCGATCCTCGCCCGGCGCGAGCCGGCCGGGGGCGAAGCGGTCGGCGTCTCGGTGGACCTGTCCCGCCGCCTCGCCGAAGAGCTCGGCGTCGGCCTGGTGCTGCTGACCTTCGACTCCGCCGCCAAGTCGGTCGAGGCCATCAAGGGCGGGCAGGCCGACATCGGCTTCTTCGCGATCGACCCGATGCGCAGCGACGGCATCCGCTTCACCGCGCCCTACGTTCTCATCGAAGGCGCCTACCTGGTGCGCCAGGCCTCGCCGCTGACCGCCAACGCCGAGGTCGACCGGGCCGGCACGCGCATCATGGTCGGCCGGGGCAGCGCCTACGACCTCTTCCTGACGCGCGAGCTGAAGGCGGCGCAGCTGATGCGCGCGCCGACCTCGCCGAAGGTGGTCGACGAGTTCCTCGCCGCCGGCGCCGACGTCGCCGCCGGCGTGAAGCAGCAGCTCGAGGCCGACGCCGCCCGGCTGCCGGGCCTGCGTCTCCTTCCGGGCCGCTTCATGGTGATCGAGCAGGCGATGGGCCTGCCGGCGGCGCGCCCCGAGGACGCCGCCCGCTACCTCGCCGGCTTCGTCGAAACGGCGAAGAGCAGCGGCTTCGTCGCCGAGGCCCTGAAGCGGCACAACATCCAGGGCGCGGCCGTCGCCTCGGCGGCCTAGGCTCAACGCAGCAGCGACCGCGAGGTCGGGCAAAGCCGAAGCTGCTCCATCGGCGCGGCCGAGGCGGCGAGCAGGCGCGGCAGCACGAGCTCGCTCCAGCGTGCCGAGCGTGCCAGGCGCTCGCCGGCACGCGTTGCCGCGTCGGCATTGGCGTGGCGCGAGAGCCAGGCGAAGACGTTCTCGCCGCTGCGCACCGGCAGCCGCGGGTAGTCGTTCTCCATCGGCTCGGTCTCGAGCACGGCGCAGGGCGTCGCCCCGCACTCCACCAGGAGCGGCAGCAGCTCGCGCTCGAAGCCGCGCCGCCAGGCGGGGTCGACCGGCGCGCGCAGGGTGCAGACATCGAGCAGGTACACGGTCGATGGTGGCCCGACGCCGCTGCCGGCCCGCGGCCGCGGATGCACCGGGGTCACCAGCGACCAGGTGGGCCGGGCGTAACGCAGCAGGCGGACGTCGCTGGCATCGATCATGGTCGCGTTGGCGGCGTCGCGGTGCCGCACCCAGACCGCGCCGCCGTAGAACGATGCGAGTCCGGCACGGCGTGCCGCCCTGTCGGCGAAGCCGCGCAGCCAGACGAAATGGTCGGGGCGGTCGAGGTCGGTGAACTGGGCGATCACGCGCATGCCCTCGGCTTCCTGCGGCTCGACGAACTCGCGGTCGAAGAGCTCGATCAGCGTGTCGCGCTGACCCGGGTGCAGCAGGTAGTCGCGCAGCTCGACGATGCGGCAGTCTTCGAGCGCGGGGGCGTGCAGGGCGGTCGGGGATTCGGCGGTCATGGCGGTGCTCCGGAAGGGGAAAGCCATCGTCGCGGCTCCTACCTGCCAGGCGTTGTCATGTATTTGCCGGCACACTCCGGCGATGCGCGCCAGCCGCCTGCTCTCGATCCTGCTCACCCTGCAGACCAAGGGCCGGGTCAGCGCCCCGGCGCTCGCCGCCGCGCTCGAGGTCTCGGTGCGCACGATCTACCGGGACATCGACCACCTCAGCGCCGCCGGCGTGCCGGTCTGGGGCGATCGGGGCCGACAGGGCGGCTTCCAGCTCAAGGAGGGCTGGCGCACCCAGCTCACCGGCCTGACCGCGGGCGAGGCGCAGGCCCTGTTCATGGCTGGCCTGCCCGGGCCGGCGAAGGACCTCGGGCTGCAGGACGCGGCCGCGTCGGTGCATCTCAAGCTGATCGCCGCCTTGCCGGCGGACTGGCAACGCGATGCCGAGCGCGCCGCGTCGCGCTTCCATCTCGATCCGGTCGACTGGTTCCGCGGCGTCGCGCCGCCCGACCACCTGAAGACCGTCGCCGCCGCGGTCTGGAACGAACAGAAGCTGCGCATGCGCTACGAGAGCTGGACTTCGGTCCGCGAGCGCGAGGTCGATCCTCTCGGGCTGGTGCTGAAGGCCGGCGTCTGGTATCTGGTGGCGCGCCAGGGCCGCGAGCTGCGCACCTTCAAGCTCGCGGCGATCCAGACGCTGCAGCGCTTGGCCGAGCCGTTCGTGCGGCCGCGCCGCTTCGACCTGGTGGCCTACTGGGCCGAGGCGACGCGGCGCTTCGAGGAAAGCGTCTATCGCGGCGTGGCGACGTTGCGCGTCTCGCCGGCCGGACTGGCCCGGCTGCGCCGCTTCGGCCCGCTCGTCGCCGATGCCGCCGACCGCTCTGCCGGCGTGGCCGATGCCCGCGGCTGGCGACGGGTGACGGTGCCGATCGAATCGGTCGAGCACGCCGCCGACGAGATGCTCAAGCTCGGCGCCGATGCCGAGGTGATCGAGCCGCAGGCCTTGCGCGAGGCCTTGCGCCTTCGGGCCGAGCGGCTGCTCGCGCTCTACGCTACCTAGCGGCCGCGCTCACAGGCCGCCGGTGGCGGTGGCGAGGATGCTGCCGTTGCTGCCGCTGATCCAGCCGGTCTGCTCCTCGAGGAAGAAGACCGCGCCGAGGCCGGCCTTGGCACCGGTGGAAACAACGCTCCACGTCATGCCGCCGTCGCGGGTGAGGATCAGCGTGCCCTCGTTGCCGACCGCGTGGCCGATCCGCGCCGAGACGAAGCGCACGTCGTTGAGGGTGCGCGTCGTCGGGCTCGCGACCGGTTTCCAGGTCTGGCCGGCGTCGGTCGAGCGGACGATGACGCCGCCTTCGCCGACCGCGACCGCGGTGCTGGCGTCGACAAAGGCGACGCTGAAGAGCTGGCCGAAGGCGCCGGTCGAGCGCGGCGCCCAGGTTGCGCCGCCATCGACCGTGACCATCGCCACCCCCGTCGGGCCGACCCTGACGCCGTGGATCGTGTCGGCGAAGCGGATCGCGTAGAAGCCTTGCGTGCTTTGCGTTCCGGCGACGACCTGCCAGCTGAGGCCGCCGTCGACGCTGCTGAACACCGTGCCCAGGCCGCTGCCGAAGGGCGCGACCGCCCAGCCGTGGAGCGGGTCGATGAAATGGAAGTCGGTCACCCCGGACAGCGAGGCGCTGGTTGCGGCGGACGGCTGGGTCCAGGTGCGGCCCTTGTCGACCGAGCGCGCGATCGTGCCGCGCAGCGAGATCAGCCAGCCGACGCTGCCGTCGCCGAGGAACTGGAGCCGGTACCAGGCGGAGGTGTCGCTCTCGGCCGCGGCCCAGGTCTTGCCACCGTCGCTGGTGCGGACCGAGCTGCCGTCGTCGGCGATCGCCATGCCTTCGCGGCTGTCGAAGAACCAGATGCTGTTGAGGGTCGCCTGGGCGACGGCGCCGGCGCGGCGCACGTTCCAGGTGGTGCCGCCGTCGGTGCTCACCCAGGCCTGGCCGAACTCGTCGGCAAGGACGTAGCGCTGCGCGCTGAAGGCACGGAAGCCGCCGAGGGTCTGGACACCGGGCGGCAGAGGCACCGTCTGCCACGTGCCGCCGTTGTCCTGGGTTCGCAGCACGGCGCTGTCGCTGACGGCGAGGACCGTGGTCGGATCGGCGAGACGGAAGGTGAACACCTTGCCGTTGCTCGGCGGCTGCACCACTTGCCATGTGGTGCCGCCGTCGGCGGTGAGGCTCAGTGTCCGGCGGGTGATGAAGCTGTTGGTGTCGGCGGGATCGAGGAGGCCCGACTCGAAGCCGATCACCAGCGCATGCATGGCATCGACGAACAGCATGTCTTCCGAATAGCCGGAAAAGCCGGCCGCGATCGCCGGCAGCTGCACCGTCGTCCAGGTCGTGCCGCCATCGAGTGAATGGTCGAGGGTCGGCTGGGCGTCGATGAAGGGCGGCAGCGACCAGACGTCGGTGGCGCTGGCGAACGCAAAGCGGAAGGTGCCGCCGGGCGCCTGCTCCACCTGGTGCCAGCTCGAGCCGCCGTCGCGGGTAACGAAGCCGGCGCCGAGCGTGGTCGTGAGCCAGGCGGTCTCGGCGTCGCTGGCGCCGAGCGCGAGCACGTAGTCGTTGCGGCCGTAGCTGACGCGCCGCCAGCTCGCGCCGCCGTCGGCCGTGCGCAGCAGCTCGCCGAATTCGCTCGTCAGCCAGCCGGCCGTGGCGGTCGGAAAGATCGCTTGGCCGATGTCGAACGTCGTTCCCGACGTCTGCGCGTTCCAGCTGACGCCGCCGTCGACGGTGGCGAGCACGGTGCCGCCCTGGCCCACCGCCCAGCCGCGGTTGTCGTCGACGAAGGCGTAGTCGAGGATGAAATTGCCCTGCGGCAGCGGCCGCTGCCAGCACCAGCCGTTGTTGCCGCCGCGATTGCAGGTCTTGCCGGCGACGATCGCGAAATCGGCAACCGCGACGCTGGTGCTCGCGCTGACCGAGGCGGCGCCGTTGCCGAGCGTGAGCCGGACCGTGAACACACCGGCGCGCGTGTAGACATGGGTGGGCGCGACTTCGGCGCTGGTGCTGCCGTCGCCGAAGTCCCAGAGATAGCTGAAGGTCGGGTGGGCCGCATTCGCAGAGAACGAGACCGTGGCGCCGAGCGCCTGCTGCGAGGTCGGGGCGCTGACCACCAGCGCCGCAGGCAGGGCGCCCGAGGTCCCGGAGCCGCCGCCGCCGCCGCAGGCCGCGAGAAGGAGCGAGAGGACCCAAGCGGGAAACCATCGACGCATCATCATTGCGCGCGCCCGCGTCGCACCTGCCATCCGCACTCCAGTCCGTGTCCGGTCGATCGTAGCCGCTGCTTCGGGGCGCACCGATGCAGGCAAACGACAACTACTTCTCGCCGCGTCCCTTGACGGGGGCGCCTGAAGCAAGTGGTTACGGTCCGCCGCGGCGCCGCGACAGCCGCGGATCGAAGATGTCGCGCAGGCCGTCGCCCATCAGGTTCAGACCGAGCACGGTCAGGGCGATCGCCAGGCCGGGGTAGATCGCGAGCTGCGGCGCCTGGAACAGCTGCTGCTGCGCCTCGTTCAGCATCCGTCCCCACGACGGCGTCGGTGGTTGGGTGCCGAGGCCGAGGTAGCTGAGCGCGGCCTCGGCGAGGATGGCGAGCGCGAACTGGATCGTCGCCTGGACGATCAGGATCGCAGCGATGTTGGGCAGCACGTGCTCGAAGGTGATCCGCCACTCGCCTTTGCCGAGCGCGCGGGCGGCGGTGACGAACTCGCGCGAGCGCACCACCAGCGCGCTCGCCCGGGTGATGCGTGCGAACACCGGCACGTTGAAGATGCCGATGGCGACGATCGAGGTCACCAGCCCCGGCCCGTAGATCGCGGTCAGCATGATGGCCGAGAGCAGCGCCGGAAAGGCGAAGGTGAAGTCCGCCAGGCGCATCACCGCCTCCTCGACCCAGCCGCGCTTGACCGCGGCGAGCAGGCCGAGGGCGACGCCGAAGGCAATGCCGATGCCGACGGCGATCAGGCCGACGGCGATCGACACCCGGCTGCCGACGATCAGCAGCGAGACGATGTCGCGGCCGAGGCTGTCGGTGCCGAGCCAGTGCGACCACGACGGCGGCTGCAGCTTGTGCGGGATGTCGAGCTCGGTCGGCGGATGCGGCGTCCAGACGAAGGAGAGCAGCGCCAGGCCGATGACGGCAGCGACCAGCACCGCGCCGATCGCGAAGTTGGCGCGCCGCCACTGGCGCTGGTGGAGGGCGGTCGCCGGCGGGCCGTGGCTCGCGCCGACCGAGGGCGGCACGACGACGCTCATCGGGCCTTCGTCCTGAGGCGCGGGTCGATCACCACGTAAAGCACGTCGACCGCGAAGTTGATGACGACCACCGCCGCGGCCAGCAGCATGACGACGTTGCGCACCACCAGCAGGTCGCGGTTGGCGATCGCCTGGAACACCAGCCGGCCGAGCCCGGGCAGCGAGAACACCTGCTCGATGACGACCGTGCCGGCGAGCAGGTTGGCGAACTGCAGGCCCATCACCGTCACCACCGGCACCATCGCGTTGCGCAGCACATGGCCCCAGAGCACGCCGCGCGGCGTCTGCCCCTTGGCTCGGGCGGTACGCACGAAGTCCTCGCGCAGCACCTCGAGCACGGCAGAGCGGACGATGCGGGCGAGGATCGCCGCCTGCACCACCGCCAGCGCCACCGCCGGCAGCACCAGCGCCCGAAGCGCCGGCCCCGCGCCGCCGCCGTCCTCGGCGCTCCAGCCGGGAAAGCCGCCGGCCGAGAACCAGCGCAGCTTGACGGAGAACACCAGGATCAGGAGGATCGCGAACCAGAAGTTCGGGATGGCGATGCCGACCTGGCTCACCGCCATGATGCCGACGTCGCCGGCGCGGCCATGCCTTGCCGCGGCGAAGAGACCGAGGCTGAAGGCGAGCCCGGTCGTCAGCGCCATTGCCAGCAGTGCCAGCGGCACGGTGACGCGGAGGCGTTCGCCGATCAGCTGGGTGATCGGCGTGTCGTAGGCGGTGCTGATGCCGAGATCGCCGGTCGCGAGGCCCTTCATCCAGTCGGCGTAGCGCACCAGCGGCGGCCGGTCGAGGCCGAGCTTGGCGGTGAGCGCGGCGAGCGACTCCGGCGTCGCGCTCTCGCCCAGCATCACTTCGGCGGCATTGCCGGGCAGCACGTCGAGCACCGTGAAGATGACGACCGAGGCCGCGAGCAGGGTGAGGACGAAGCTGGCGAAGCGCTTGGCGAGGAAAAAGCTGATGGCCGGGACCTCGTCGGGGTGCGTGGAGGTTCTTATGATGGCGCAAAGCCGCCTGCGCGGCCGCTGGAGCCTGCCCATGAACGCCCCCATCGCCGCTTCCCGCCTCGTCATTCCCTTCCCGACCGACGCCGTCCTGATCGGCGGCGAATGGCGCCCGGCCGATGGCGGTACGACCCTCGGGCTGGAGGACCCTTCCGACGGCAGCGATCTCGCCCGCATCGCCCGTGGCGGCGCCGCCGACATCGACGCCGCGGTCGCCGCGGCCCGCGCCGCGCTCGAAGGGGCCTGGGGCCGGCTGAGCGCGCTCGAGCGCGGCCGCATCCTCTCGGCGATCGGCCGGAAGGTGCTGGACAACGTCGAGCTGCTCGCCGCCCTCGAGGTGCACGACGTCGGCAAGCCGCTCAAGCAGGCGCGCGCCGATGCGATCGCGCTCGCCCGCTACTTCGAGTTCTACGGCGGCTGCTGCGACAAGGTGCACGGCGAGACCCTGCCCTTCGCCGCCGGCTACACCGCGTTGACCTTGCGCGAGCCGCACGGCGTTACCGGCCACATCGTGCCCTGGAACTATCCGATGCAGATCGTCGGCCGCAGCGTCGGCGCCGCCTTGGCGATGGGCAATGCCTGTGTCCTCAAGCCGGCGGAGGAGGCGTGTCTCACGGTGCTCGCGTTCGCCCGGATCGCGATCGAGGCCGGCCTGCCGCCGGGGGCGCTCAACGTCGTCCCCGGGCTCGGCGAGGAAGCCGGCGCGGCGCTGTCGGCGCATCCGGGCATCGACCACCTGTCGTTCACCGGCTCGGTGGCCACCGGCGCCCGGGTGCAGACGGCGGCGGCGGCGAACGCGGTGCCGGTGACCCTCGAGCTCGGGGGCAAGAGCCCGCAGGTCGTCTTCGCCGACGCCGACCTCGATGCGGCGCTGCCCTTCCTCGTCAACGCCGGCATCCAGAACGCCGGCCAGACCTGCTCCGCGGCCTCGCGCATCCTGGTCGAGCGGTCCCTGTTCGAGGCGGTGCGCACGCGCATGGCCGAGCGCTACCGGGCGCTGCGCGTCGGCCCGGCGGCGCTCGACCTCGACGTCGGTCCGGTGATCTCGCAGCGGCAGAAGGTGGTGATCGAGCACTACCTCGGCCTGGCGCGCGACGACGGCCTGGCCATCGCCGCCGAAGGTCAGCTCGTCGACGGCGCGCCGCGCGGCGGCCACTACGTGCGCCCGGCGCTGATCGACGACGTGCCGGCCGACCATGCCCTGGCGCAGGAGGAGATCTTCGGGCCGGTGCAGGTGCTGATCGCCTTCGACGGCGAGGCCGAGGCGATCCGCATCGCCAATGGCACCAAGTACGGCCTGGTCGCGGGCGTGTGGACCCGGGACGGCGCCCGGCAGATGCGGATGGCGCGGGCGCTGCGCTGCGGCCAGGTGTTCGTCAACAACTACGGCGCCGGCGGCGGCATCGAGCTGCCGTTCGGCGGCGTCAAGCATTCGGGCCACGGGCGCGAGAAGGGCTTCGAGGCGCTGTACGGCTTCTCGGCGCTGAAGACGATCGCCATCCACCACGGCTGAAGCCAACGAATCGAGGAGACATGACATGCGGCTCGCAGGCAGGATCGCGATCGTCACCGGCGCGGCGTCGGGGTTCGGCGAAGGCATCGCGCGCAAGTTCGTCGCCGAAGGCGCGAAGGTGATCGTCGCCGACCGCGACGGCGAGGGCGCGGCGCGGGTCGACGCCATGCTCGGCGACGCCGCCTTCGGCGTGCGCGCCGACGTCACCCGCGCCGCCGACGTCAAGGCGATGGTCGAGGCGGCGCACCAGCGCTTCGGCGGCCTCGACATCCTGGTCAACAACGCTGGCATGGGGCACCTGCCGCAGCCGCTCGAGGAGCTCGCCGAAGAGAGCTTCGACCGCATCCTCGATCTCAACGTCAAGGCGATCTATCTCGCGGCCAAGGAAGTCGTGCCGCGCTTCAAGGCACAAAGGCGCGGCGTCATCCTCAACGTCGCCAGCACCGCCGGCGTCAGCCCGCGGCCGCGCCTGTGCTGGTACAACGCCAGCAAGGGCTGGGTCATCACCGCGACCCGGGCGATGGCGGTCGAGCTGGCGCCGTTCGGCATCCGCGTCGTCGCCCTGAACCCGGTGGCCGGCGAGACGCCGATGCTCAAGACCTTCATGGGCGAGGACACGCCCGAGATGCGCGCCAAGTTCCTCTCGACCATTCCGCTCGGGCGCTTTTCGACCCCCGAGGACCTGGGCAACGCGGCGTGCTTTCTCTGCAGCGACGAGGCCTCGATGATTACCGGCGTGGCGATGGAGGTCGACGGCGGGCGCTGCATCTAGGACGGCGGCCGCTGCGGCGGTCAGCGTGCCTTGGCACCGCGCCGGTCACGGCGCCTTCGGACAGTCCTCGGCGGTGCCGCGGCCGAAGCGCCATTCGATCGCCGCCGGCTTGTCGCGCAGCGTGCCCTCGATCCGCGCCAGCAGCTCCTCGCCCTCGCGCCAGTAGACGACGCGCGCCGGAAAGCCGTGCTCCGGGTTGGCGAACACGGCGCGCTGCGCGCCGTCCTCGACCATCCTGAACGGCACCGGCGGCCGGCCCATCGGCGAAGCCCAGAAGGTCCAGCCGTCGTCGCCGCGCACCAGGCGCAGGAGCTCCCAGCTCGCCTTGCCGGTCTTCGACGAAGTCAGGTTGGCGCCGATCATCAGGTCGCCGCGCGGCCCGAGCCAGCGCTCCTCGACGATCTCGCCGTCCTTGCAACGTCGCCAGTCGCCGGACAGCCACGACAGGTCGGGCGCAGGCGCGGCGTGTGCGCCGGCGACGAGGAGAAGCGGTGCGAGTGCGGTCGGCCAACGCATGGCGGCGATCCTTCGAAGCAACGACGGGGCAAGCATAGGGTCGGTGCACCGGCCCGGCTTGTACGTTTGCGACAGGCCGCTCAGGCGTCGGCGTCGGCGAGGCTGACAGCGAGGCCGGGGCCGGCCTTCGCCCAGCGCGTCGGCGTCTTGCCGATCAGCCGGCGGAAGTCGCGCGCCATCTGCGGATGGTCGAAGAAGCCGGCGGCCTGCGCCCGCTCCGACCAGGTCGCGAGCGGCGCTTCGCGCAGCGCCGCGAACACGCGACGCAGCCGGATGACGCCGGCGAGGGCGCGGGGCGAGATGCCGACGACCTCGGCGAAGCGGCGCTGCAGTTGGCGCTCGCCGAGCCCGGACGCCGCGGTCAGCTCCGCCAGCGGCACCCGGCCCTCGCTCGCCTGCAGCACGGCGACGCAGCGCTCGACAGCGGCGTCGCGACGACCGCCGTGGCGTGCGACCTGTCGGGCCACGTAGGCGCTGGCCGCGTCGCGCCGTGCGCTGGCCGCGGCGTCGACGCCGGCGAGCGCGCCGGCGCGATCGAGCGCGTCGCCGAATTCCCCGGCCTCGGCGTCGCCATGCAGCTCGGCCAGCGCGAGCCGGCGATCGGTGCAGCTCGAAAGCGCCCGGCCGACGAAGGCCCAGGCTCCCGCCGGCGTGAAGCGCATCCCGAGCACCGACACCGCGCCGCGCGAGCGCAGCACCAGCGGCCGGGTGAGCTGGCCGGCGAAAAGGAGCTTCGGCTGCGTCTGCCAGCCGCCGTCGGCGTCTTGCTCCTCGTAGGGCGTGCCGACGTGGACGATCAGCTCCGGGCGGCCGTCGGGCGGCACCGCCTGCTCGATGCCCGCCTCTTCGCCCTCGAACAGCCAGAGGCAATGGACATGCGCGGCCAGCGCCGGCGGCGGTGCGAACTCCTCGTAGCGCGGGCTCACGCGCGCGTGACCGCCATGAACGCCACCGCCGCCGCCATGACGCCGGTCGCGGCCCAGCCGAGCCAGCGATGGCGCGGGCTGATCGTGTGCCTGCCCATCAGCTTCTTCGACTGGCCGATCAGCATCAGCACGACCATGATCGGCACCGAGATCACGCCGTTGACCATCGCGCTCCACACCAGCGCCCGCATCGGGTCGAGCTGGAAGATGCCCATCGCCGTGCCGACGCCGGTGGCGGCGATGATGATGAGATAGAAGCCGCGCGCCTGGCGAAAGCCTTGCGACAGGCCCTCCTTCCAGCCGAACAGCTCGCTCACCGCGTAGGCGGCCGAGCCGGCAAGCACCGGCACCGCGAGCAGCCCGGTGCCGATGATGCCCATCGCGAACACCGCGAACGCGAACTCGCCCGCCACCGGGCGCAGCGCCTCGGCCGCCTGCGCCGAGGAGTCGATCTGGGTGATGCCGTGCTGGCTCAGGGTGACCGCGGTGGCGAGCACGATGCACAGGGCGACGAGGTTGGAAAGGGTCATGCCGACGATCGTGTCCTGCTTGATCCGCGACAGGTGCTCGGCGACGTAGTTCGGATCGCGCAGCAGCTCGCGCCGGCCCGGCCGGCGGCGGCTGTCCTCGACTTCCTGTGACGCCTGCCAGAAGAAGAGATACGGACTGATCGTCGTTCCGAGCACCGCCACCACCATCGAAGCGTAGCTCTTCAGCGTGGTGCCTTCGGGCAGAAACGACCAGGGCTGCAGTGCCTCGAGCGCCGCCGTCTTCCACGGCACGCCGACGGTGAGGGTCACCGCCACATAGGCAAACAGGGCGAGCGTCAGCCACTTCAGGATGCGCACCGTCCGCTCGTACGAGAACCAGATCTGGGTGGCGATGCAGAGCGTGCCGAAGCCAAGCACGTAGAGCGGCTGCCAGCCGCCTGCCAGGAGCCTGACGGCTTCGCCCATCGCCGCCAGGTCGGCGGCGATGTTGATCGTGTTGGCAACGACCAGGAGACCGACCAGCGACACGGTCAGCCAGCGCGGGCACATCCCGTCGATGTTCTTCGCCAGACCGTTGCCGGTGGCCCAGCCGACCCGCGCCGAGAGCATCTGGATGCCGACCATCAGCGGCCAGGTGAGGAACAGCGTCCAGACCAGCGAATAGCGGAACTCGGCGCCGGCCTGCGAATAGGTGGCGATGCCGCCCGGATCGTCGTCGGCGGCACCGGTGATGAGCCCCGGCCCCAGACGAGCGGCGAGGCCGTTCAGGCCCGGCTCGCTCTCCGCTTCATTCCTTTTCGACGACCTCGCTTCAGCCCGCGGCGAGCGCTTCATCCACCACCTCCACCCAATGGCGGACGGCAAGCGGCGTGCCGCTCTGCAGGTGCTGGATGCAGCCGATGTTGGCCGAGACGATCGTCTCCGGCTCGAGCGCGGTCAGGTGGCCGAGCTTGCGATCGCGCAGCGGCAGCGCGAGCTCGGGATGAAGGACCGAATACGTCCCCGCCGAGCCGCAGCACAGGTGCGCCTCGTTCAGGGCCACCTCGACGCTAAAGCCGAGCGCGCGCAGATGCGTCTCGACGCCGCCGCGCAGCTTCTGCCCGTGTTGCAAGCTGCACGGCGGGTGGAAGGCGAGCCGAGGCCGCTTCGCCTTCGCCGACAGCCTCTTCGCCAGTGTCGGTGCGATGTCGGGCAGCAGTTCGGAGAGATCGCGGGTCAGGTCGGCGATGCGGCTGGCCTTGTCGGCATAGGCCGGATCGTGGCGTAGCGCATGGCCGTATTCCTTGACCGTGACGCCGCAGCCCGAGGCGTTCATGACGATCGCCTCGACGCCGCCGGTCGAGACCAGCGGCCACCAGGCGTCGATGTTGCGCCGCATGTGTGCGAGCCCGCCTTCGGGGTCGCCGCCGTGCAGGTGGATCGCGCCGCAGCACCCGGCGTCCTCGGCCACGAGCGTCTGGATGCCGGCCGCATCGAGCACGCGCGCGGTCGCGCTGTTGATGTTCGGCGCCATCGCCGGCTGAACGCAGCCGAGCAGCAGCAGCACCTTGCGCGGATGCTCGCGCTGCGGCCAGCGGTGCGCGCCGGCCGCTGCCGCCGGCGGCACCTTGGCTTTCAGCACGCCGGGCAGCAGGCCGCGCACCATCTGGCCCGCCTTCAGTGCCGGCTTGAAGAGCGGCGAGGTCAGGCCGATCCGCAGTGCCGTGCGCACCATCTTCTCGCCGGGTGGTCGCGGCACGCGCTCGTCGACGATGCGCCGGCCGATCTCGACCAGGTTGCCGTACTGCACGCCCGAGGGGCAGGTGGTCTCGCAGTTGCGGCAGGTAAGGCAGCGGTCGAGGTGCAGCTGGGTCGAGCGCGTCGGCGCGTGGCCCTCGAGCACCTGCTTGATCAGGTAGATGCGGCCGCGCGGGCCGTCGAGCTCGTCGCCGAGCAACTGGTAGGTCGGGCAGGTCGCGGTGCAGAAGCCGCAGTGCACGCACTTGCGCAGGATGGCGTCGGCCTCGATGCCTTCGGCGGTGCCGGCGAATTCGGGGGTGAGGGCGGTCTGCATGCGGTCGGGTCGTCGCTCAGAGGCCGGGATAGAGGCGGCCGGGATTGAGGATGCCGTTCGGGTCGAAGGCGTGCTTCAGCCGCTCATGGATCGCGCGCAGCGCTGGCGAGAGCGGCGCGAACACGCCGGCCGACTTGTCGCGGCCACGGAACAACGTCGCATGACCACGGACGCCGGCCGCGGCCTCGCGGATCCCCTTCGCCGGCAGCGAGGTGGCGAGCCAGCGCTGGCCGCCGTGCCATTCGATCAGCTCGTCGCCGGCGAGGCCGAGCAGCGGCGCCGTCTGCGGCAACGACAGGCGCCACAGGGTCGCGTCCTGGTGCGCGATCGCGTCCTCGGCGGCGATGAAGAATGGATCGGTGTGGTCGCGCAGGCTCTCCCAGAACGGTGTCGCCGCGGCAGGCGGGATGGTTTCGCCGCCGAGCGTGCGCGCTGCTTCCGCCACGGCCGCGCTCGCGCCGCGCAGGCGAACGATCAGGCTGCCGTTCCACCACGCGCTGGCGTCGAGCGGCAGCGGCCGCGCGCCCCAGCCGTGCAGCAGCGCGAGCGCTTCGCCCGGCTTGGCGTCGAAGCGCAGCGTCGTTTCCGCCTGGGCGCGCGCCAGCACCTTGAGCGAGACCTCGACGATGACGCCCAGGATGCCGAGCGATCCGGCGATGAGGCGCGAGACGTCGTAGCCGGCGACGTTCTTGATGACGCGGCCGCCGAAGTGCATCAGCTCGCCCGCGCCGCTGATCAGCGTGACGCCGAGCAGATGGTCGCGCAGCGAGCCCGCGGCGGCGCGCGACGGCCCGGAGAGGCCGGCGGCGACCATGCCGCCGACGGTCGATCCGGGTCCGAAACGCGGCGGCTCGAAAGGGAGGCACTGGCCTTTCTCGGCGAGCAGCGCTTCCAGGTCGACGAGCGCCATGCCGGCAGGCGCCGTGACGACGAGCTCGGTCGGCTCGTGATCGGCGGCGCCGACGAGCGTGCTCACGTCGAGCACGTCGCCAGTCGGCGCTTCGCCGTAGAAATCCTTCGTGCCGCCGCCGCGGATGCGCAGCGGCCGGCCCGACGCATGTGCGTCGCGCACGCGCTCGACGATCGCCGCGACGGCGGGATTCACGGCCCGGATCTCAGAACCGAGGCAGCTCGGGAAACGCGAGCAGGCCGCGCTTGACGTGCATGCGGCCGTACTCGGCGCAGCGCGAGAGCGACGGGATCACCTTCCCGGGATTGAGCTTGCCCGTCGGATCGAAGGCGCGCTTGAGGCCTTCCATCTGCGTCCGCTCGGCGGGCGAGAACTGGACGCACATCGACGACAGCTTCTCGACACCGACGCCATGCTCGCCGGTGACCGTGCCGCCCATCGCCACGCTGAGCTCGAGGATCTCGGCGCCGAACGCCTCGGCGCGATGCAGCTGCGCCGTGTCGTTGGCGTCGAACAGGATCAGCGGATGCAGGTTGCCGTCGCCGGCATGGAAGACGTTGACGCAGCGCAGCGCATGCTTGGTCTCCATCTCGGCGATCGCGATCAGCATGTCGGCGAGGCGCTTCCTCGGGATCGTCGAGTCCATGCACATGTAGTC
>DATCGH010000618.1:0-5849 GCA_036509055.1 Caldimonas sp. | reverse complement strand
TCTGCGTGACAACTATCCGTTCGGGATGTTCGCCGTGCCGCGCGAGCAGGTCGTGCGCGTTCATGCATCGTCCGGAACGACGGGCAAGCCCACGGTCGTCGGCTACACCCTGAAGGACATCGACACCTGGGCCGACCTCGTGGCGCGCTCGATCCGCGCCGCCGGTGGCCGGCCGGGCGACATGGTCCACGTCGCCTACGGCTATGGCCTCTTCACCGGCGGCCTGGGCGCGCACTACGGCGCCGAGCGCGCCGGCTGCACCGTGATCCCGATGTCCGGCGGCCAGACCGAGAAGCAGGTTCAGCTGATCACCGACCTGAAGCCGAACATCATCATGGTCACGCCCTCGTACATGCAGGTGCTGGTCGAGGAGCTGGTGCGCCAGGAAATCGACCCCCGGTCCACGAGCCTCGAGGTCGGCATCTTCGGCGCCGAGCCCTGGACCGAGGCGATGCGGGCCGAGATCGAGGCCAGCGCCGGCATCGACGCGGTCGACATCTACGGCCTCTCGGAGGTGATGGGCCCGGGCGTCGCCAGCGAGTGCGTCGAGACGAAGGACGGTCCCGTCATCTGGGAAGACCACTTCTATCCCGAGATCATCGATCCCGAAAGCGGCGAGGTGCTGGCCGACGGGGAGGAGGGCGAGCTGGTCTTCACCACCCTCACCAAGGAAGCGCTGCCGGTGATCCGCTACCGCACCCGCGACCTGACCCGCCTCCTGCCGCCGACCGCGCGCGCCATGCGCCGCATGGGCAAGATCGTCGGCCGCAGCGACGACATGCTCATCATCCGCGGCGTCAACCTTTTCCCGACGCAGATCGAGGAGCTGGTGTTGAAGCACGGCCAGCTCTCGGGGCAGTACCAGATCGTGGTCACGCGCGAAGGCAACCTCGACGACGTCGAGGTGCGTTGCGAGCTCCTGCCGGCCCACATCGGCGCTGACCGCGCCGCCGTCGGCGCGGCGCTGCGCGAGCGGATCAAGACGCTGATCGGCATCACCACCGCAGTCACCGTCGGCCCGCCCGACAGCCTCGAGCGCACGCTCGTCGGCAAGGCGCGCCGCGTGATCGACCAGCGGCGCAAGTAATTCGAAGGGAACAAGGCATGTACACGCAAGCAATGGACACGATGGGCAAGGACCGCGACGACGCGCCCAAGCCGGTCCGCTCGGCCGAGGAGGCGGCGCAGCAGGCCCGCTTCGACGAGCGCATCGATGCCGGCGACTTCATCGAGGCCAAGGACTGGATGCCCGAGAACTACCGCAAGACGCTGGTCCGGCAGATCAGCCAGCACGCCCATTCGGAGATCGTCGGCATGCTGCCCGAGGGCAACTGGATCAGCCGCGCCCCGACCCTCAAGAGGAAGGCGATCCTGCTCGCCAAGGTGCAGGACGAGGCCGGCCACGGCCTCTATCTCTACGCCGCCGCCGAGACCCTCGGCACCTCGCGCGACCAGCTGGTCGAGGCGCTGCATTCGGGCAAGGCCAAATACAGCTCGATCTTCAACTACCCGACCCTGACCTGGGCCGACATGGGCGTGATCGGCTGGCTGGTCGACGGCGCGGCGATCATGAACCAGGTGCCGCTCTGCCGCTGCTCGTACGCGCCCTACGCCCGGGCGATGGTGCGCATCTGCCGCGAGGAGTCGTTCCACCAGCGCCAGGGCTTCGAGGCGCTGCTGACGATGATGACCCACGGCACCGAGGCGCAGAAGGCAATGGTCCAGGACGCGGTCGACCGCTGGTGGTGGCCGAGCCTGATGATGTTCGGCCCGCCGGACAGCGAGTCGCCGAACTCGGAGCAGTCGATGCGCTGGGGCATCAAGCGGATCAGCAACGACGACCTGCGGCAGAAGTTCGTCGACGCGACGGTCGAGCAGTCGAAGATCCTCGGCGTCACCATGCCCGACCCGGAGCTGCGCTGGAACGCGGAGCGGGAGCGCTACGACTTCGGCCCGATCGACTGGAAGGAGTTCTGGCAGGTCGTCGGCGGCGACGGGCCGTGCAACCGCGAACGCCTGGCGGCGCGGGTCAAGGCCTGGGACGACGGCGCCTGGGTGCGCGATGCGGCGATGGCGCACGCCGCCAAGCGCGATCTGAAGGAGGCTGCGTGATGAGCGACGTCAAGAAGGAATGGCCCCTCTGGGAAGTGTTCGTCCGCAGCAAGGCCGGCCTCGACCACAAGCACTGCGGCAGCCTCCACGCCGCCGATCCGCAGATGGCGATCCAGCTCGCCCGCGACGTCTACACCCGGCGCCAGGAAGGCACCAGCGTGTGGGTGGTGCGCTCCGACCAGATCGTCGCCAGCGACCCGGCCGACAAGGCGGCGTACTTCGATCCGATGGCCGACAAGGTCTATCGCCATCCGACCTTCTACGAGCTGCCCAAGTCGCTCGACCACATGTGAGACGGCGACCATGCAATCCTCGATCCACGTTTCCCGCGAGCCTTCGGTGCAGTACCTACTGCGCATCGGCGACACCTGCCTGATCCTCGCCCAGCGCCTGGCCGAATGGTGCGGCCACGCACCGATCGCGGAAGAAGACATCGCCCTGACGAACATGGCGCTCGACCTGGTCGGCCAGGCGAGGGCGGTGCTCACCCGGGCCGGCCAGCTCGAGGCCGAGCTCGGCGGCGCGCTGCACGACGAGGATCAGCTCGCCTTCCTGCGCGACGAGCGCGACTTTCGCAATCTCACGCTGGCAGAGCTGCCGCGCGGCGATTTCGCGGTGACGATGCTGCGCAACTTCGCCCTCGCCACCTTTCTCAAGCTGCTCTGGACGAAGCTCGAGCGCTCGTCCGACGCGGAGCTTGCCGGCATCGCCGGCAAGGCGCTGAAGGAAGCGCGCTATCACCAGGAGCATGCCGCTGACTGGGTGGTGCGCCTGGGCGACGGCACGGCCGAATCGGCAGTGCGGATGAAGGCCGCGCTCGACAGCCTCTGGCCGTATTTCGCCGAGATCTTCGAGAGCGACGAGATCGACGAGCAGGCCGTCGCCTCGGGCCTGGGCCCGCGCTGGTCCGACCTGCGCGACGACTGGCGCGCCGAGTTCGACGACGTCGTCGCCGCGGCGGGCCTGGCCTTGCCGGCCGAGCGGCCGTTCCGCAGCACCGGCAAGTCGGGTCGGCACAGCGAGCACCTCGGCTACATCCTGGCCGAGATGCAGCATCTGCAGCGCACCTTCCCCGGAGGCGTGTGGTGAGCGTCGCGGCGGTCAGGTCGCGCCTCGATCGGGCCTGGGCCCTGCTCGACCGGGTGCTCGACCCGGAGGTGCCGGTGGTCTCGGTGCGCGACCTCGGCATCGTCCGCGACGTGCTCGAGGGCGACGACGGCGGCATGACCGTGGTCGTCACGCCCACCTATTCCGGCTGCCCGGCGACCGAAGTGATCGAGGAGAGCATCGTCGCCGCGCTCGAAGGCGCGGGCCTCGGCCCGGTGCGGGTCGAGATGCGCCGCGCGCCGGCCTGGACCACCGACTGGATGAGCGAGAAGGGCCGGCGCCAGCTGCGCGACTACGGCATCGCCCCACCCGGGCCGGTGGCCGCGCCGGCGACGGCGCCGCTGCGCTTCGTGCCTCGCCCGCCGCCGAAGGCGCTGGCCTGCCCGCGCTGCGAGAGCCTGCAGACCGAACGGATCTCCGCCTTCGGCGCCACCGCCTGCAAGGCGCTCTGGCGCTGCCAGGCCTGCGGCGAGCCGTTCGAGCATTTCAAGCCGATCTGACAACCGAGCCGGCCATGACCAGCCTCCACTTCCATTCGCTCAAGGTGAAGAGCGTCTGCCCCGATACCGACGAGGCGGTGATCGTCTCGTTCGACGTGCCCGAGGACCTGGGCGATGCCTTCCGCTTCACCCAGGGCCAGCACCTGACGCTGCGCAACACCGTCGGCGGCAGCGACGAGCGCCGCTCCTACTCGATTTGCTCCGGCGTCGCCGACGGCGAGTTGCGCGTCGGCATCCGCAGGGTGCCGGGCGGAAGGTTCTCGACCTGGATCCACGAATCCCTGAAGCCCGGCGACATCATCCAGGTGATGGCGCCGGAGGGCCGCTTCTTCGTGCCCTTGAACCCGAATGCCGAGCGCCGCTACCTCGGCATCGCCGGCGGCAGCGGCATCACGCCGATCCTCTCGATCATGAAGACCGTGCTCGCCGCCGAGCCGGGTTCGCGCTTCACGCTCATCTACGGCAACCGCAAGCTCCGCTCGACCATGTTCCTCGAGGAGCTCGAGGACCTGAAGAACCGGTACCTGTCGCGCCTGACGCTGCACCTCGTGTTCTCCCAGGAATCGACCGATCTTCCGCTCTACGGCGGGCGGATCGGCCGGGAGAAGATCGGCGAGTTCCTCGGCACGCTGGTCGACCCGGCCTCGATCGATCACGCCTTCGTCTGCGGCCCGCATGGCGTCAACGACGAGGCCGAGGCGGCGCTGCTCGCCGCCGGCGTGCCGGGCGAGCGGATCCACATCGAGCGCTTCGGCATCCCCGATGCGGCGGGCGTGAAGGCGGTGCAGCCGGTGCGCGAAGGCGATGCCGCCGACGCGCAGGTGACGATCATCCGCGACGGCGTGCAGAGCGTCATCGACTTCCATGCGCACCAGGGCAACGTGCTGGACGCCGCGGCCGCAGCCGGCCTGGAGGTGCCGTTCTCCTGCAAGTCGGGCGTCTGCTGCACCTGCCGCGCCAAGCTGCTCGAGGGCGAGGTGCGGATGGAGCGCAACTTCGCGCTCGAGAAGCACGAGGTCGCGGCCGGCTTCATCCTCACCTGCCAGGCGCATCCGCTGACCGAGCGCGTCGTCCTCTCGTTCGACGAAAGATAGGACGACATGAGCCCCCACGCTCACTTCGTTCGCTGCCCCCCGAGGGGGCGCTCAGCGCCCTTGGGGCGGCCCGGCGGGCGCTGACCACCCATGCCGCGCGGACGCGCCCGAGGCTACGACGACCAGCGCGAGCAGATCCTCGGCCGCGCTTCGAAGCTGTTCGCCCGCCGCGGCTACACCGCCACCTCGATGAACGAGGTGGCCGAGGCCTGCGGCGTTGCCAAGCCGTCGCTGTATCACTATTTTCGCGACAAGCAGCACCTGCTGCTCGAGATCGCCGCGGCGCACGTCACCCGACTCGAGGCGCTGGTCGAGGCGGTCGGCGCCGAGGCGCACGAGCCCGAGGCCCGGGTTCGCCGCCTGATCACGGCTTTCCTCGATGTCTACGCCGGCGCGCAGGCCGAGCATCGGGTCCTGACCGAGGACGTCCGCTTCCTGCCGCCGGCCGACCGCCGCCGCGTGCTCGACGGCGAGCGCAAGGTCGTCGCTGCCTTCGCCGACGCGATCGCCGCGGTCCGGCCGGAGCTGCGCAGGCACGAGCTCGACAAGCCGCTGACCATGCTGCTGTTCGGCATGATGAACTGGATGTTCACCTGGCTGAAGCCGCGCGGCGAGCTCAGCCATGCCGACATGGCGCCGGTCGTCGCCGACCTGTTCTTCGGCGGCCTCGGCGCGGTGCGCGCACCGGGCGTGCCTTCCCATCCCCTTTCCCCCAAGCACAACGGAGACACCGCATGCCTCACCCCGCCAAGCTCGTCGTCGCGATCGGCCTCGCCGTCGCGGCCACGCTAGTCAACGCCGACATCAACGTCGGCGTCACCGTGTCGGCCACCGGTCCGGCGGCCTCGCTCGGCATTCCGGAGAAGAACACGATCGCCCTGATGCCGCAGACCATCGGCGGCCAGAAGGTCAACTACATCGTCCTCGACGACGCCTCTGACACCACCACGGCGGTGGCCAACACGAGAAAGCTCATCACCGAGAGCAAGGTCGACATCGTGCTCGGCTCGACCACCACGCCGAACTCGCTGGCGAT
>DATCGH010000617.1:0-2209 GCA_036509055.1 Caldimonas sp. | reverse complement strand
TAGTGCGGGCTGGCCGGATCACCCGATTGTCCGGGCGTGTTGATGGCGCGCGAGTTGTCCCAGTCGCCGACGTCGATGACGATGCGAAACGACGCGCCGCTGACCTGGCGCAGCGTCGCCGGGTCGTAGCTGGATATGTTCACCGTATCGCTGCCGCCCTGCTTGGCCAGCGGGCCGACATTGAGACGGGCACGGGTGGCCGGGTCGAAGGCGCTGGCGAGCGGGTGAGCCATCTCCACCTGGTGCAGCCGGTCCCAGCGCCACGCCGCGGGGTCGGGCCCGGCGAACCGCTGCAGCTCTGCCCAGGCCGCCGCGAGGGTCTTCTCGATGAGCTCGTCGCGGCGCGCCACGCCATCGCTGCCCAGGGCCGGGCCGGGCTTTTCCATCGTCTCGAGCAGCAGGTCCGGATCGGTCGTGCGAATGAGACGGGCCGCTGCGCGCGGCAGCAGCGCGTCCTTCAGGCCCGGGCCGAGGTGGCGCGACCACCAGAGCTCGAACAGCGCCGCCGCCGCCGAGTCACCGCTCTCCACGGCGTTCCATTCGAGCAGCAGCCGGGCGGCCGAGCGGGCGCGTGCGTCGCTCACGCGGACTTCGCGCAGCACCGCCTGCAGGCGACGCGCCGGAAGGGAGAGCAGGTCGTTCTGCAGGCGCATCGAGTCCTCGATGCTCACCTTGGGCAGCGATTGCAGCACCTCGGCGATGCGCTGCCAGCGCGTTGCCGCGGGCCACTCGAAGCCGAGCTTGCGCTCGCCGTACGGATAGCCGGCAGGCAGGTTCAGCTCGTTCGCCGAAGCCAGCCAGCCGGCCTGCGGATTGAGGGCCGAGGGCAGTTGCTCACCCGGCCAGAAGCCGGCCCACTCGTAGCGTCCGTCGCCGGGCACCGGCAGCAGACCGTCCCAGTTGGGCCGCACCGGCGCCAGGCCGCCGGCCACCCAGCCGATGTTGCCGGCGACGTCGGCGTAGAGCTGGTTCTCGCCCGGAGCGCCCCATCTCGCCATCGCCCGCCTGAACTCGGCGAAGTCGCGGGCGTGCATGTAGTCGATGCTGCCGAAGTAGGGCGCCATCCCCGGCTCGAACCAGCCCGAGCGCACCGCGTAGGCGCGACCCGGCCAGCGGTCGGCATGAGTGACGGGGCCGTGGCGGGTGAACCGCAGCTCGACCGCCACCGGAGCGCGGCCGCGCACGGCGATCGATTCGGTGATCACCCGGAATTTCTCCCAGCCACCGCGGTAGCGATACTCGTCGGGTCCCGCGCCGCGGGTCTCGTAGACGTAGAGGTCTTCCTGGTCGATCCCGAAGACGGTCAGGCCGAAGGCGATGCGGCCGTTGTGGCCGATCGACACGCCCGGCAAGGCCGGCTCGCCGCCGCCGATGACGCTGAGCCCGGGCGCGTCCAGGTGCACGATGTAGCGCAGCGATGGCGTCGCGTAGCTGCGGTGCGGATCGCTGGCGAGGATGGGCCGGCCCGTCGCCGACTTGCCCGGCGCCACCACCCACGCATTGCTGCCTTCGGACGTCGTGGCGGGCTCGCCGACGGCAAAGTTCTCCTCGTCCGGAGCGGCGCTGCGGCGAACCTCGCGGGAGGGCATGAGCACGCTCTGCGTGGCAAGCGTGTAGGCACGCAACGCCTCGGGCGGAACGCAGGGGTCGAGGCCCTCGGGAACCTTTGTCTCCCAGCGCGGCGACAGGCGGATGCGAACCGTGTCCGACTTCAGGTCGCTGTGACAGGTGACGATGGCGCGCGAGATCTCCGAGACGAGGTTGCGCACCAGGCCGTGGCTGCGGATGCGCACGACGTCCTCGGGCTGCCACTTTTCCGGCGCATAGCCGAAGTGCTGGAACTCGAAGGGCAGCTTCGCGGGGTCGCGGCCCACGAGGTCGATGTACGCATTGATGCCGGCGACGAAGCGCGTGGCGACGCGTTGCGCGTCGGCGCCGTAGCTGCGCCATTCCCGCGCCATGTCGCCGCGATAGAGGAAGAGCCGTGCCGCCCGGTCCTGCTCGACGAAGTCGGGGCCGAAGACCGAGGCCAGCCGACCCAGGCCGCGTCGCCGCCAGAGATCGATCTGGAACAGCCGATCGCGGGCGGCGTTGAATCCCTGCACGAAGAACAGGTCGTCGGCGCTGGCCGCGTAGAGGTGCGGCACGCCCCAGGGGTCGACCAGGATCTGCGCCGGCGCGGCGAGGCCGGGGAGGGTCATCTTCTCCG
>DATCGH010000616.1:0-6477 GCA_036509055.1 Caldimonas sp. | reverse complement strand
GAGCCGTCGCTGAAGTTGACCTCGCCGCAGCGGGCGTACATCGGGTTGATCAGCCACGGGTCCATGCCGAGCAGCTTGGCGAACTTCTTCGCCACCTCCTCGTAGGCCGCGAAGTGGTTGGTCTTCCGGCGCACCGCCCAGCCGGCGTGCAACGGCGGCAGCAGGTACTGCTCGTGCAGGTTCTCGAGAACCTTGGGGATGCCGGCCGACAGGTCGTTGTTCAGCAGGATCGTGCAGGGATCGAAGTCCTTCAGGCCGAGGCGGTTGCGGGTGCGCACCAGCGGCTCGACCGTCAGGGTGTTGCCGTCGGGCAGCGGCACCGGCGTCGGGGTGGTGATCGTCTCGTCGAGCGTGCCGAGGCGCACGTTCAGCCCGGCCTGGTGGAAGATCTCCATCAGCCGCGCCACGTTCATCAGGTAGAACGAGTTGCGGGTGTGCCGCTCGGGGATGAGCAGCAGGTTCTTCGCTTCCGGACAGATCTTCTCGATCGCCGCCATCGCCGCCTGGACGGCGAGCGGCAGCATCTCGGTGGTGAGGTTGTTGAAGCCGCCGGGGAACAGGTTGGTGTCCACCGGCGCCAGCTTGAAGCCGGCATTCCTCAGGTCGACCGAGGTATAGAACGGCGGCGTGTGCTCCATCCACTCGAGCCGGAACCAGCGCTCGATCGCCGGCAGCGACTCGAGCATGCGCTGCTCCAGCTCGTTGATCGGACCGGTGAGGGCGGTGATGAGGTGGGGAACCATGGCAGGGGCCGCGGCGAGCGGTGAGGCCTTCGGAGGAAGGGAGCAAGGATTCTAGGCATATGGGGCGCCCGCGGGCCGGCGCAAGCACCGCCGGTCGGCCGCGGCGCCCGGATGAAAAAAGGGCCGCCTCGCGGCGGCCCTGTTCAGAGGAGAAAACCCGGTCAGTTGTGGTACGCGGTCTCGCCGTGGGCGGTGATGTCCAGGCCCTCGCGCTCGTCTTCCTCGCTGACGCGCAGGCCGATCGTCATGTCGACGATCTTGTAGGCGATCAGCGAGACGACGCCGGACCAGACGATGGTGATCACCACGCCCTTGAACTGGATCCACAGCTGATCCATCACCGGCACGGACGACACCGTGGCCGTGACCCAGTCGCCGACCAGCCCGGGGCCGCCGAGCGCCTGGTTGTTGAACACGCCGGTCAGCAGGGCGCCGACGATGCCGCCGACGCCGTGGACGCCAAACACGTCGAGCGAGTCGTCCGCGCCGAGCATCCGCTTCAGGCCGGTCACGCCCCAGAGGCAGGCGAAGCCGGCGATGAAGCCGATGACGATCGCGCCCATCAGGCCGACGTTGCCGCAGGCCGGGGTGATCGCCACCAGGCCGGCGACGGCGCCGGACGCGGCACCCAGCATCGATGCCTTGCCCTTGAACACCGCCTCGCCGATGCACCAGGCCAGCACCGCCGCGGACGTGGCCGAGAAGGTGTTGATGAAGGCCAGCACCGCCGAGTTGCCGGCTTCGAGCGCCGAGCCGGCGTTGAAGCCGAACCAGCCGACCCACAGCAGCGCGGCGCCGACCATCGTCAGGGTCAGCGAGTGCGGGGTGAACGACTCGCGACCGTAGCCGATGCGCTTGCCGATCATGTACGCACCCACCAGGCCGGCGACCGCGGCGTTGATGTGCACCACCGTGCCGCCGGCGAAGTCGAGGGCGCCCATCTGCCAGATGAAGCCGGCCTTGGCGTTCGTGGCGTCGACGACCTCCTTGGCGCTGTAGGCGTCCGGCCCCATCCAGAACCAGACCATGTGGGCGATCGGCGCGTAGCTGAAGGTGAACCACAGCACCATGAAGGCCAGCACGGCGCTGAACTTCATGCGCTCGGCGAAGGCGCCGACGATCAGACAGCAGGTGATCGCCGCGAAGGTCGCCTGGAACGCCATGAACAGCAGCTCGGGAATGTAGACACCCTTGCTGAAGGTCGCCGCCATCGCGAAGGTCCCGTCCTTCGGATTGAACATGTCCTTCATGAACAGGCGATCGAAGCCGCCGAAGAAGGCGTTGCCCTCGGAGAAGGCCAGGCTGTAGCCGTAGACGCACCACAGCACGACGATCATCGAGAAGGTGACGAACACCTGCATCAGCACCGACAGCATGTTCTTGCTGCGGACCAGGCCGCCGTAGAACAGCGCCAGGGCGGGCACCGACATCATGATGACCAGCGCCGTGGCGACGATCATCCAGGCGACATCGCCCTTGTTGGCGACGGGCGTCGAGGCGGCGGCGGAAGCGGCTTCCGCCGCGGAGGCCCCGGAGGCTGCGGCCATCGGCGCCGCGGCGGAAGCCGCATCGGAGGCGGCCTGGGCGAACGCGCTTTCGCCGAAGGCAAGCGCGAACAGGCTGAGAACGAAGGCGATGAGGAGTTTGTTCATGGCGTGTTGTTCTTTTCCGGCCTCAGAGGGCGTCCTTGCCGGTCTCGCCGGTGCGGATGCGAACGACCTGTTCCAGCGCCGAGACGAAGACCTTGCCGTCGCCGATCTTGCCGGTGCGGGCCGCGGCCTCGATCGCCTCGATGACCCGGTCGACGATCGCGTCGTCGACCGCGGCCTCGATCTTTACCTTGGGCAGGAAATCGACCACGTACTCGGCGCCGCGATAGAGCTCCGTGTGCCCCTTCTGCCGGCCGAAGCCCTTGACTTCCGTCACCGTGACCCCCTGGACGCCGATGGCGCTCAGGGCCTCACGCACCTCGTCGAGCTTGAACGGCTTGACGATCGCGGTCACCATTTTCATGGTCGCACTCCCTTCCCGAAAGTTGATTGAATCCAGATCCCGGCCGGCGCGCCGTCGCGGCGGCACGCCGCCTTGATCACAGGGCCTTGCTCAGGGTCAGGATGACCTGGCCCTTGTTGATGTCGCCGTAGAAGCCCTTCTTGTTGGCGCCGACGTAGGCGATGGCGGCCGAGGCGCCGGACCCGGCGAACGCCGACATGTCGTAGGTCAGGCCGATCTTGTAGTCGGTGTAGTCCTTGACGCCGACGTCGAGCGTGCCGCCCTCGCCGCCGTCGACCGTCGCCTTGGTCAGGTCATTGGCGAAGTTGGTGTAGCCGACGTGGCCGTTCAGGGTCAGCTTGTCCATCAGCGGGAAGTTGGCGTTCAGCTCGATGTAGCCGGTGTTCTGGCCCTTGGGCTTGGACGAGGCGCCGAGCAGCGACTGGGACTTGCCGATCCCGAAATAGTCGTTCGAGATGGTGTGCGAGTACTTGAGGGTGACGAAGGTCCAGCTCAGCGCCGCGTACAGCTCGGTGGTGTCGAAGTTGATCGTCGAGCTCTTCTGCGGGTAGTAGTACTGCAGGATGCCGACGTCGAAGCCGAAGTCCTTGGTGATCTCGCCCTTGTAGCCGCCGTAGAAGTCCATCTCCAGGCCGGCATTCGTGAAGCCGATGTTGGAGTTCCAGTTGCCGACGTAGAAGCCGCCGCCGCCCGACCAGTCGAAGCCGCCCTGGACGGCAGGGGTGAACCACTTGGTGTCCGTCTTGCCGCTGGAGTCGAGCGTGACCTCGCCTTGGTCCTGGCCGCGGAACTTGTACTTCGTGGTCAGGTTGATGTTCGCCGTCAGCGGAACCATGGGCTCCGGCGCAGCGGGCGCGGGCGTCGCCTGAGCGAAGGCGCCGGCAGCGCCGAGCGACAGAAACGAGGTGACGAGGACGGACTTTTTCTTCATCGAGGTTCCCTGAAGGTGGTGTTGAGATTCACGCCGGTTCTGCACGATGCGTGCCAATCGCCTTGCTGCAGGGATGCCCCATTCAGAGGCGGTCGAATCCCCCGAAGCTGACGCGACGGCACCAGGGCAAGGCACTACGCTGTCGCCGCGGCGCACTGCCCTGGTGCCCCGCCTGCCCAGGTCCCTTCCCTTCTCGTCGCGCTCCGTCGCCTCTATAGACATGGCCTTTGCCGTCGTTCACAGTCGCGCCCTTCGTGGCCTCGAGGCGCCCGCGGTGACGGTCGAGGTGCACCTCGCCAACGGCCTGCCGAGCTTCACGCTCGTCGGCCTGGCCGACACCGAAGGGAAGGAGGCGCGCGAGCGGGTGCGGGCGGCACTGCAGACGAGCGGTCTCGAGTTCCCGCACAACAAGCGGGTCACGGTCAGCCTCGCGCCCGCCGACCTGCCCAAGGAGTCGGGCCGCTTCGATTTGCCGATCGCGCTCGGCATCCTCGCCGCGGCCGGGCATGTCGATGCCGGCCGCCTGGCGGCCTTCGAGTTCGCCGGCGAGCTCTCGCTCGGCGGCGAGCTGCGGCCGGTGCCCGGTGCGCTGGCGATGGGCCTGGCGATGCAGCGCAGCGCAAGCGCGCTGGAACGCGCGCGAACCTTGGTGTTGCCGCTCGCCAGCGCCGACGAGACGGCCTCGGTGGGCGGCCTGGCGGTGCGCGGCGCGGCCCACCTGCTCGATGTCGTGCATGCCCTGCTGCCCGGCGAGGCAGCGGACGCCTCGGCGTTGCGCGATGCCGTGCCGCTCCGGCGCGTCGCCGCCGCGGCGCTGCCCGACCTGCGCGACGTCAAGGGGCAGGCCGTTGCCAAGCGCGCGCTCGAGATCGCCGCGGCCGGGGAAGCCAGCCGGCTGATGGTCGGCCCGCCGGGCACCGGCAAGTCGATGCTCGCCCAGCGCCTGGGCGGCCTGCTGCCGGAGCTGAGCCACGACGAAGCGCTCGAGTCGGCGGCGATCCTCAACGTCGCCGATGCCTTCGTCGCCCGCCGCTGGGGCCAGCGGGTGCTGCGCGCGCCGCACCACACCGCCTCCGCCGCCGCGCTGGTCGGCGGCGGCTCGCCGCCGCGACCCGGCGAGGCGTCGCTCGCGCATCACGGCGTGCTCTTCCTCGACGAGTTGCCGGAGTTCCCGCGGGCCGCGCTCGAGGCCCTGCGCGAGCCGCTCGAGACCGGACGGATCGTCGTTTCGCGCGCCGCCCGCCAGGCCGAGTTCCCGGCCCGCTTCCAGCTCGTCGCCGCCATGAACCCCTGCCCCTGCGGCCAGCTCGGCAATCCGGCGAAGGCCTGCCGCTGCACGCCCGACGCGGTGCTGCGCTACCAGGCGCGCATCAGCGGGCCGCTGCTCGACCGCATCGACCTGCAGGTCGAGGTGCCGGCGGTCGCCGCCGAACGGCTCGCGGCCGCTCCCGACGGCGAAGCGAGCAGCGTGGTGCGCGAGCGGGTCGTCGCCGCCCGGGCGATCGCCATCGCCCGCCAGGGCGCGAGCAACGCCCGGCTCGCGGGCGACGCGCTCGACCGGCACTGCCGCCTCGACGCCACCGCGTCGCGCTTCCTGCAGGCGGCGACCACCCGGCTCGGCTGGTCGGCGCGGGGCTTCCATCGCGTGCTCCGCGTCGCCCGGACGATCGCCGACCTGGCCGCCAGCGCCGAGATCACGACCGCCCACCTCGGCGAGGCGATCCAGTACCGACGCGTCCTGCAGACGCACTGACCCGCGCTTCGGGCCGCTCAAAGAAACGGGCAGCCCGCAGGCTGCCCGTCGATGCCGATCCGGGGGCCCGGATCAGGCCGATTTCATTTCATGAAGCCGAGGTCGCGAGGGAAGTTGCTGAGGTTCGGGAAGATCGTGCTGAGGTTGGTGTCGCTGACCCCGAACCACTTGCCGATCGTCGCGCCGATCGTGTCCACCGAGGTGACCGGCAGGTAGGCGTTGTTCGCTGCGTCCATGCCGGTGTTGAGCTGGAACTGCGGGAAGCGCCCGTAGATGTCGCCGCCGTTGACGGCGCCGCCGGCCACGAAGTGGTGCGAGCCCCAGCCGTGGTCAGTGCCGTCGCCGTTGCTCGTGATCGTCCGGCCGAAGTCGGACGCCGTGAACAGGGTGACGTTGTTGCGCATGTCGACGCCGCCGATGTTGGACATGACCGTGTCGAAGTAGCCGATGGCGTGCGAGATGCGCGCCAGCAGGTCGGCCTGGTTCATGTTCTGGTTGTCGTGCGTGTCGAAGCCGCCCATCGAGACGAAGAAGATCTGCCGCTTGGCGCCGATCGCGTTGCGCGCGCCGATCACGCGGGCCACGGTCTGGATCTGCTGCGCCAGGCCGTTGTTCGCGTTCTGCCCGGTCGACGGCACGTTGTACTGCGTCGGTGCCGCGACCGTCGAGGCGGCGAAGGCGCTCTGGAATGTTTGCTGCGCCGCGATCGAGCGGTTGACGATCGACGAATATTCCTTGGCGAACAGGTGCTCGTTGGCGGACGTGACGATCGAACGCAGCGTCGTCGCCGCGGTGGTCGAGTTGAACAGCGTTCCGGTGAGGCCGCCGATCTGGGTCGAGCCGCCGCCGCCGACGTTGTACTGGAATGTCGTCTGGCCGGCCGAGAACACCGCGTTGCCCGACACCGAGATGCTGGTGAAGGTCTGGTTGGTGTTCTGGCTGGCGATCATGTCGCCGATGTGGCCGCCCCAGCCGATCTTCACGCCCTCGGGGCCGAGGGCCTGCCAGGTCGACTGCTGGTCGTTGTGCGAGCCGAG
>DATCGH010000615.1:0-2169 GCA_036509055.1 Caldimonas sp. | reverse complement strand
CCGGGGGCTGTTCGCCCGCCACTATTCGATGCTGGCGCGCAAGGTCGCCGAGCGCAGCGCCGCCAGCGGCGAGCACTACATCACCCGCGACCGGGCGGAGTACCTGGCGATGCTGCGCGCCGCCGCCGGCGGCGGCGCGGTGCTGGCGGCGACAACCTTCCTCAAGTTCGCGCTCGCCGCGGTCGCGCTCGGGGCGTTCTGGGGCGGGCTGGCCGCCGGCCTGAACTACGCCGCCTCGTTCGTCCTGATCCAGATCCTGCACTTCACGGTCGCCACCAAGCAGCCGGCGATGACGGCGCCGGCGATGGCCGAGAAGCTCGCCGACGTGTCCAACGATGCCGCGGTCGAGCGCTTCGTCGACGAGACCGCGCATCTGATCCGCTCGCAGGCGGCCGGCATCTTCGGCAACGTCCTCGCCGTCATCCCGCTGGTGCTGGTGGCGCAATGGATCGCCCGCGCCGTCTCCGGTGCGCCGCTGGTCGGGCCGACCGAGGGCCGCTACGTGCTCGATTCACTGACTCTTCTCGGGTCGACGCCGTTCTACGCCGCCTTCACCGGCGTGCTGCTCTTCGCCAGCTCGCTGATCGCCGGCTGGTTCGAGAACTGGTTCGTCTGGCACCGGCTCGACAGCGCGATCGAATGGAATCCGCGGATCGTCACCCGGCTCGGCGCGGCCCGTGCGCGCCGCTGGTCGGTGTACTGGCGCAACCACATCTCCGGCTTCGCCTCCAACATCTCGCTCGGCCTGATGCTCGGGCTGGTGCCGCCGATCGCCGCCTTCTTCGCCCTGCCGCTCGACGTCCGCCACGTCACCCTGGCGAGCGGCCAGCTCGCGGCAGCGGTCGGCGCGCTCGGTCTGGGCCTGCTCGTGACCGCGCCCTTCTGGTGGTGCGTCGCCGGCATCGCCGTGACCGGCTTGTTCAACCTCGCGTTCAGCTTCTTCCTCGCCTTTCGCGTCGCCGTCCGCTCGCGCGGCATCCGCCTTGCCGATGAAAGCCGGATCCGCAGCGCCTTTCGCCGCCGCCTCTGGCAGCAGCCGATGTCGTTCCTGTTGCCGCCCCGCCAGCCCGCCATTGCCTCGCCTGCCTGACCATGCGAATGCCGCTCTGGACCCTGATCGTTCCTGCCGTCGCCCTGCCGCTGGCCGGCTTCGCCCTGGCCGTGCCGCCCGGGCCGGCGCTGGCCCTGCTTTGCGCCCTCCTCCTCTGTGCCGCGGTGCTTGCCTCGGTGCATCACGCCGAGGTCGTGGCGCACCGGGTCGGCGAGCCCTTCGGCACGCTCATCCTCGCGGTCTCGGTGACGGTGATCGAGGTCGCCCTGATCGTCTCGATGATGCTTGCGGGCGGCAGCGACAAGTCGGGCCTGGCGCGCGACACGATCTTCTCGGCGATCATGATCGTCTGCAACGGCGCGGTCGGCCTGTGCGTGATCGCCGGCGGCCTGAAGCACCACGTGCAGAGCTTTCGCCTCGAAGGCGCGACCTCCGCCCTGGCGGCGCTGATCGTCATGGCGACACTGTCGCTGGTGCTGCCGGTGTTCACGACCAGCGTGCCCGGGCCGGACTTCTACTCGACCTCGCAGCTCGCCTTCGCCGCGGTCGCCTCGCTCGCCTTGTGGGCGGTGTTCGTGTTCGTGCAGACGGTGCGCCACCGCGACTACTTCCTGCCGCCGGGCAATGGCGGCGACGAAGCCGTGCACGCGCCGCCGCCTTCGGCCGGCCTGGCCTGGGCCAGCTTCGGCCTCCTCGTCGTTTCCCTGCTGGCGGTGATCGGCCTGGCCAAGACGCTCTCGCCGACGATCGAGCGTGTCGTCGCCTCGGCCGGCCTGCCGCCGACCGTGATCGGCATCGTCATCGCCATGCTGGTGCTGGCGCCCGAGACCTGGGCAGCGGTGCGCGCCGCCCGCTCCGACCGGCTGCAGACCAGCCTGAATCTCGCCCTCGGCTCGGCGCTGGCGAGCATCGGCCTGACCATTCCGGCGGTGGCGATCCTCTCGATCGCCATGGACCGACCGCTCCGCCTCGGCCTCACGCCCAAGGACCTGGTGCTGCTGGCCCTGACCTTCGCCGTCGGCGCAATCACGCTCGGCACCGGCCGCACCAACGTGCTCCAGGGTGCGGTGCACCTGCTGATCTTCGCCGCGTTCGTCTTCCTGGCGATCGTGCCCTGA
>DATCGH010000614.1:0-3992 GCA_036509055.1 Caldimonas sp. | reverse complement strand
CCGGTCAGCACGCTCATGCCCTACGGCGACTTCGACGAAGCCCTCGCCCTGGCCGCGCGCGGCCGTGGCAGCCTCGTGGCCACGCTGGTGACGCACGATCCGAAGGTGGCCGCCAAGGCGATTCCGCAGATGGCCGCCTGGCACGGGCGCCTGCACATCCTCGACCGCGAGGCGGCGGCCGAGTCGACCGGCCACGGCTCGCCCCTGCCGATGCTCAAGCACGGCGGCCCCGGCCGTGCCGGCGGCGGCGAGGAGCTGGGCGGCATCCGCGCCGTCAAGCACTACCTGCAGCGTGCGGCGGTCCAGGGATCGCCGACGATGCTGATGGCGGTGACCGGCGAATACGTCCGCGGCGCGGCGCTGGACGAGAGCGGCGTGCACCCGTTCCGCAAGCACTTCGAGGAGCTCGCGGTCGGCGATTCGCTGCTGACCCACCGGCGCACCGTCAGCGAGGCCGACATCGTCGCCTTCGGCGGCATCTCCGGCGACTTCTTCTATATGCACTTTGACGAAATCGCGGCCAAGGAATCCACGTTCGGCAAGCGCATCGCCCACGGTTACTTCGTGCTCTCGGCGGCGGCGGGCCTGTTCGTCTCGCCGGCGCCGGGCCCGGTGCTCGCCAACTACGGACTCGACACCCTGCGCTTCGTCAAGCCGGTGGCGATCGGCGACACCATCCGCGCGCGGCTGACCTGCAAGCGCAAGATCGACCGCAACAAGAAGGATGCGCAGGGCAAGGGCCAGGGCGTCGTCGCCTGGGACGTGGAGGTGACCAACCAGGCCGACGAGCTGGTGGCGAGCTACGACATCCTGACGCTGGTCGCCAAGCGCGCCGGCTGAACGCGAAGGAACAGGAGCCGACGGGCGGATCGGGGTCGGGGACTCCACACCATCGCCGGCACCACCGGCCCCATCGAGGAGACAGATCATGCCGAAACGCACGTCTCGCCGCAGCCTGCTGCAATCGACCGGCCTGCTCGTCGCCGGCAGCGCCTCGCCCGGGCTGGCCCTGCTCGCCGGCTGCGCCGCGCCGCCGTCGCCGATGACCGAGACGACGATGCAGGCGATGACCGCTTCCGACGCGCTGTCGCGCATCCGCTCCGGGCGGCTCCTGGCCGAGGCCTACGTCACGGCGATGCTCGACCGGGCCGAGCGCCTCAAGGGCCTCGACGCGCTGATCTCGGTCGACCGCGAGGGGGCGATCGCCCAGGCGAAAAAGGTCGACGCGATGCGCGCCAGCGGCGCCACCCTGCCGGTGCTCGCCGGGCTGCCGATCGTCGTCAAGGACAACATCAACACGCGCGACCTGCCGACCACCGGCGGCACCATGGCGCTGCACGGCGTTCGTCCGTCGGCGAATGCGCCGGCGCTGCAGAAGCTGATCGACGCCGGCGCGATCGTCATCGCCAAGTCGAACCTGCACGAGCTCGCCTTCGGCATCACCAGCACCAACCTCACCAGCTTCGCCGGCCCGGTGAAGAACCCGTACGACCGCTCGCGCATCCCGGGCGGCTCCTCCGGCGGCACCGCGGCGGCGATCGCGGCACGCATCGTTCCCGCCGGCCTCGGCACCGACACGGGCGGCTCGACCCGCATCCCGGCCGCCCTCTGCGGCATCGTCGGCCTGCGTCCCTCGGTCGGCAACGGCGGCGCCGAGCGACGCTACGACGGCGCCGGCGTGGTGCCGATCAGCCACACCCGCGACACGGTCGGGCCGATGGGCCGCACCGTCGGCGACGTCGCCCTGCTCGACGCGATCATCACCGGCGAACCGCCGATCTTCGCCGCCGCGTCGCTCTCGGGGCTCAGGATCGGCATCCCGGCCTCGTTCTGGGCCGGGCTCGACCCGCAGGTCGCCGAGGTGATGTCGCAGACCCGCGCCCGCCTGGCGGCCGCAGGCGTCGCCTTCGTCGAGGTCGACACGGCGGGCCTCGGCGCGCTCAACGAAAAGGTCTCGTTTCCGGTCGCGCTGCACGAGCCGATCGCCGACATCCCGGCCTATCTCGCCGCCACCGGCGTCAGCGGCATCGGCGTGCGCGAGATCGCCGCCGGCATCGCCAGCCCCGATGTCAAGGGCGCGTTCGGCGCGATCCAGGGCGACGTCGCCGGGCCGGGCTATGCGGATGCGATCCGCTTCCACCGGCCGCAGATGCAGCGCCTCTACGCCACCTATTTCGCCGCCAACCGGCTCGAGGCGATGATGTTTCCGACCACGGTCGCGCCGGCGGTGCCGATCGACCCGGTCGCGGGCTCGGGCAAGTTCATGCTCAACGGCGTCCAGGTCGAGACCTTCGGCACCTTCATCCGCAATACCGATCCCGGAAGCAACGCAGGCATTCCCGGCCTGGCCCTGCCGGCCGGGATGACGCCGGGCGGTCTGCCGGTCGGCCTCGAGATCGACGGTCCGCTCGGCACCGACCGGCGGTTGATCGCGATCGGCCTGGCATTCGAGGCGGTGCTGGGAAGCCTGCGCCCGCCGTCCGGCATCTAGGGCGAACGCAGGCGGGGGAAACCCCTTCGAAAAGGCGAAGGGGGCCTTCATAGAATCTTGGCATCCCCGCTCCAGGATTCTCGATGCCCACGACCCGTCGCGCCGGCGCGCCGAAGGAGCCCGCCGCCACTCGTCCCGGGACGCGCGTGCTCAAGAAGTATCCGAACCGGCGTCTCTACGATACCGAGGTGTCGAGCTACATCACCCTCGCCGAGGTGAAGGCGATGGTGCTGCAGGGCCTCGACTTCGAGGTGCGCGACGCCAAGACCGGCGAGGACCTCACCCGCAGCATCCTGCTGCAGATCATCCTCGAGGAAGAGACCGGCGGCGTGCCGATCTTCTCGGCCTCGATGCTGTCGCAGATCATCCGTTTCTACGGCCACGCGATGCAGGGGATGATGGGCTCCTACCTCGAGACCAACCTGCAGACCTTCACCGACATCCAGTCGCGGCTGGCCGAGCAGTCGAAGGGCCTGGTCGATCCGAAGGCGCAGAGCCCCGAGCTCTGGAACCAGTTCCTCACCGGCCAGGCGCCGATGGTGCAGGGCCTGATGGGCAACTACATGGAGCAGTCGCGCCAGGTGTTCCTGAAGATGCAGGAGCAGATGGCCAAGCAGGCGACGACGATGTTCCCCGGGCTGCCGGCGCTGAAGACGCCGCCCAAGCGCTGACGAGCGAGTCTCTGTTCTCCCGCTGCGGGCGGCGCCCGCCTCGATCGGCGAAAATCGGCCGATGACAGAGGACACGCTGGTTCGACCCCCGCCCCTGGCCGCCGGCTCGACAGGCGCACCGAAGATCGGCTTCGTCTCGCTCGGCTGCCCCAAGGCGCTGACCGATTCCGAGCTGATCCTGACCCGGCTCTCGGCCGAAGGCTATGCCACTTCCAAGACCTTCGCCGGCGCCGACCTGGTGATCGTCAATACCTGCGGCTTCATCGACGCTGCGGTCGCAGAAAGCCTGGCGACGATCGGCGAGGCCCTGGCCGAGAACGGCAAGGTCGTCGTCACCGGCTGCCTCGGCGCCAAGGCGGGCGAGGGCGGCGGCAACCTGGTGCGGCAGATGCATCCGAGCGTGCTCGCCGTGACCGGCCCGCACGCGACCGAGGAGGTGATGGACGCGGTCCACGCCCACGTGCCGAAGCCGCACGACCCGTTCGTCGACCTGGTGCCTGCGCCCGGGGCCGCCATCGGCGTCAAGCTCACGCCCAAGCACTACGCGTACCTGAAGATCAGCGAGGGCTGCAACCACCGCTGCACCTTCTGCATCATCCCGAGCCTGCGCGGCGATCTGGTGTCGCGCCCGGTCGGCGACGTGCTCGCCGAGGCGAAGGCGCTGTTCGAGTCGGGCGTCAAGGAGCTCCTCGTCATCAGCCAGGACACCAGCGCCTACGGGGTCGACGTGCGCTATCGCACCGGCTTCTGGAACGGCCGGCCGGTGAAGACGCAGCTGCTCGATCTGTGCGAGCGGCTCGCCGAGATCGCCGAGCCTCACGGCGCGTGGG
>DATCGH010000613.1:0-6298 GCA_036509055.1 Caldimonas sp. | reverse complement strand
CTGGGCGATCACCTCGCGCGCCTGGCGCTTGGTGCCGATCATCAGGATCGTGCCGCGGCGCGAGGCCAGCTGGCGGATGAACTTCATCGCGTCCTCGAAGAGCGGCTGCGTCTTCTCGAGGTTGATGATGTGGATCTTGTTCCGATGGCCGTAGATGTACGGGGCCATCTTGGGGTTCCAGAAGCGGGTCTGGTGTCCGAAATGGACGCCTGCTTCCAGCATGTCACGCATCGAGATCGTCATCGAGTATCCAAAGGTTGGTTCTAGAATCCCGGCTCGAATCGCGAAGCTGAGACGGTCCCTCCTTCGGGCTCCGACATCGCGCTTCGCAACACCTTGAATGAACCGGTTCGCGAGTCTTTGCTACAGCAGGCGGCAGCCTCGCCGGATCGTTGGATCCGGCCGTTCGTCCGCCTCGGGCAAAGCACGTGATTGTAGCACCCGCGATGCCCGCCGACCTGACTGACTCCCGGGACGGCGTGCAGCGCCACGAGGTCGGCGCCGCCGCCCGGATCGAGCAGTCGATCGCCGCGGCCGGATCGTCCGCCTGTACCCACGCCTTCCTGGCCACCGACTTCGCCGGCGCCCGCGCCGCCGCCGCCGCCGCCGACCGCGCTGTCGCTGCCGGCCGCGATCCGGGCCCGCTCGCCGGCCTGGCGGTGTCGATCAAGGATCTGTTCGACGTCGAGGGCGAGCCCACCCGCGCCGCCTCGCTCGCCCTGTCCGACGCGGCCCCGGCGGCGCACGACGCACCCGCCGTCGCCCGGCTGCGCCGGGCCGGCGCCGCCTTCATCGGCCGGACCAACATGTCGGAGTTCGCCTTCTCCGGCGTCGGCATCAATCCGCACCACGGCACGCCCTCCAACCCGGCAACCGCCCGGCTCGACCCGACGCCGCGCATACCCGGCGGCTCGACCTCCGGCGGCGCCGTCTCGGTCGCCGCCGGCGCCGCCTGGGCCGCGCTCGGCTCCGACACCGGCGGCTCGATCCGCATCCCGGCGGCGCTGCAGGGCAGCGTCGGCTTCAAGGGCACGGCGCGACAGGTGCCGATCGCCGGCGCGGTGCCGCTCTCGACGACGCTGGATACGGTCTCGGCGATCACCCTCTCGGTGCGCGACGCCGTGCTGCTGCATGAGGTGCTCGCCGACCGGCGGGTCGATCTCGCCCGTCGGCCGATCGCCTCGCTGCGCTTCGCCGTGCCGCGGACGATGGTGCTCGAGAGCCTCGATCCGACGGTGGCCCGCGCCTTCGACCGGGCGCTGTCCACGCTGGCCGCGGCGGGGGCGACGATCGATACCGTCGATCTGCCGCTGCTCGGCGAAATCGCATCGATCAATGCCAGCGGCGGCTTTCCGGCCGCAGAGAGCTGGATCTGGCATCGCAAGCTCCTTGCCGAACGCGGCGCCGACTACGACCCGCGCGTCGCCCTGCGCATCCGGCGCGGCGCGGCGATGACCGCGGCCGACTACATCGAGCTGCTGGCCGCGCGCCGCGACTGGATCGCCCGCATGGAACAGGCGATGCGGCCTTACGACGCCCTGCTCTCCCCGACCGTGCCCATCGTCGCGCCGACGATCGCACCGCTCGTCGCCAGCGACGAGGCCTTCTTCGCCGCCAATGGCCTGCTGCTGCGCAATCCCTCGATCGTCAACCTGCTCGACGGCTGCGCCCTCAGCCTGCCGTGCCACGCCCAAGGCGAGCTGCCGGTCGGTCTGATGCTCTGGGCGGCGGCGATGTGCGACGACGCCGTCCTCGACGCCGGGCTCGCCGTCGAAGCGGCGCTCGCACCGATCCGGTCCGACGCGCCCGCCGCCGCGACCGCGCGCTGACATGCGCGTCGCCGTCATCGGGGCCGGCGTGATCGGCGTGACGACCGCGTACGAGCTCGGTGCCGACGGCCACGACGTGACCGTGTTCGAGCGCCGCGGCACGGTCGCCGCCGAGTCGAGCTTCGCCAATGCCGGGCTGGTCGCCCCGGGCTACGTCGCCCCCTGGTCGGCCCCCGGCATGCCGGGCAAGGTGATCTCGCATCTCTGGCGCGAGCATGCGCCGGTGCGCTTCGGCGGCCGGCCGGACCTCTCGACCATCGGCTGGCTGTGGCACTGGTGGCGCGCCTGCAAGCCGGCGACCTACCGGGCCAACCGGGCGCGGATGCACCGCCTCGCGCAGTTCAGCCGCGACCGCCTGCACGAGCTGACGGCGCGGCTGCACCTCGACTTCGAGCGCGCCAACGGCTTTCTCGTCCTGCTGCGCTCGGCGCACGACCTGGCGCTCGCCGAGCCGGGCATCCGCGCCTTGACCGAGCTCGGGGCGGCGCCGCAGCTGCTCGACGCCGCCGGCTGCCGCCAGATCGAGCCAGGCCTCAATCCCGAGACCGAGCTCCACGCCGGCGTCTATTCGAAGGACGACGAGGTCGGCAACTGCCGCGAGTTCACCCACCTGTTGCGCAAGGAGGCGGGACGCGGCGGGGTCCGGTTCCGCTTCGAAACGCAGATCGAGCGGATCATTGCCGGGGCCCAGCCGGTGCTGGTCGTCGTGCGCACCCCGGGCGATCCGCGGGACGAGGCCATGTCGGGCTCGCGCGCCGGCGTCAGCGGCTGGTCGGTGACCCAACCCGAGGACGAGGTGACCGGCGAGGTGAGCTTCGACGCGGTGGTGGTGTGCGCGGCGCTCGGCTCCGCCGCTTTGCTCCGCCCGCTGGGCGTGCACCTGCCGCTGCAGCCGGTCTACGGCTACTCGGTGACGGCGCCGCTGCGCCACGACGAGCAGCACCTGCACCTCGAACCCCGGGCGGCGCTGATGGACGAGCGCTACAAGGTGGCGATCAGCCGCTTCGGCAACCGGGTCCGGGTGGCGGGCAGCGCCGAGATCGGCGGCCTACCCGAGCGGCAGAGCGAAGCCGCCCAGCTCACCCTCGACAAGGTGCTCGACGACTGGTTCCCGGGCGTCACCCGGCGCAGCCAGGCGCAGCGCTGGAAAGGCGCACGTCCTATGCTTCCGGACGGGCCGCCGGTGCTCGGGCCGAGCGGCGCCGAAGGCGTGTGGCTCAATCTCGGCCACGGCGGCAGCGGCTGGGCGCTGGCCTGCGGCTCGGCGAAACTGGTCGCCGATTCGGTGGCCGGCCGGCCGAATCCGATCAGCATCGACGGACTGGGCATCGAGCGACTCTGGGGCCGGGCGGGAAAGTGAGGAGGGCAACGTGAGCACGATCCGTCGGGTCGACGCCTCGAGCGGCCGCGAGCCCCTGTTCGGCGTGGCCGCGACCCGCCGAATCGAGGCCCAGGGCCTGCGCGACGCGCCGGCCTTCACGCTGATGACCCGCGCCGGCGACGCGGTCGCTCGCCTGGCGCTGGCGCTGGCGCCGCACGCCGAACGGGTGCTGATCCTGGCCGGACCGGGCAACAACGGCGGCGACGGGCTCGAGGCCGCGACCCGTCTGCGGGCCCTCGGCAAGGACGCCTCGGTCGTGCTCCTCGGCGACCCGGCCGCGCTGCCCGCCGACGCCGGTCAGGCGCATGCGCGCGCTCGCCAGGCAGGTGTTCCGGTGTCGCCCTGGCCTCCGGCCTCGCACGACGCGCCCGATCTCGTCATCGATGCCCTGCTCGGCATCGGCGCCTCACGCCCGCCCGCCGGCGACCTCGCGGCGGCAATCGCGCTCGTCGCCCGCCACGCCGCTCGCGGCGTTCCGGTGCTGGCGGTCGACGTCCCGTCCGGCCTCGACCCCGAGCGCGGCCAGCCGCTCGGCGAGGCCTGCGTCGTCGCCGAGCACACCCTGGCGCTGATCGGCGCCCGTCCCGGCCTGTTCACGGCGTCGGGGCGCGACTTCGCCGGCACGGTCTGGACCGATGCCCTCGGCCTCGATCTCGCACCGCAGACGCCGGATGCCTGGCTCGTCGGCACCGGCGAGATCGCCCGCCACGCCATCCATCGCCGCCATGCCGAGCACAAGGGCAGCTTCGGCGACGTCGCCATCGTCGGCGGCGCCGCCGGCATGACCGGTGCGGCGCTGCTCGCCGCCCGGGCCGCGCATGCGGCCGGGGCGGGACGGGTCTTCGTCGATCTGCTGGACGCCGACGTACCGGCGCTCGCCCTCGATCCCGAGCGGCCGGAGCTGATGCTGCGCCCTCGCTGGTGCCAGGGCCCCGCCGCGGCGGTCGAGATGAGCACGGTGGTCTGCGGTTGCGGTGGCGGCGATGCGGTGCGCGCCGCCCTGCCCCGCCTGGTCGGACTCGCGTCGCGACTCGTCCTCGATGCCGACGCGCTCAATGCCCTCGCCGTCGACACCGCCCTGCGAACCGTGCTCGCGGCGCGCGCCAGCCGCGACCGCGCCACCATCCTGACGCCGCATCCGCTCGAAGCGGCGCGGCTCCTCGGAACGACCACGCAGGCGGTCCAGGCCGACCGTCTCGGTTCGGCGACCGCACTCGCCGATCGCTACCGCGCGACGGTGGTGCTCAAGGGCTCGGGCAGCGTCATCGCCACGCCCGGGGAAGCGCCGCGGATCTGCGCCACCGGCAATGCCTCGCTCGCCACGGGGGGCACGGGCGACGTGCTGGCCGGCTGGATCGGCGGTCGCTGGCGGCCGGGGGCGTCGGCGTTCGACACCGCCACGCTCGGCGTCGTCGAGCACGGCGCCGCTTCCGAGCCGGCACAGACCGGCGCCCTCAGGGCGGCGGATCTGATCGAGCGGCTCTACCGACGCCTGCGCGAAGGCTGAGGCGAGGAAGCGGCCGCTTAGCCGGCGGCGCGCATCGCCTTGCCGACCTCGAGCGTGCCTTGCGCCGTGCCGCTCTCGGGGACGGTCTCGTCGTCGCGATCGGAAATCTCTTCCCAGCGGCCGGCGACCTGCTCGGCGGCGTCGGCGCCCATGCCGACGTGGATGCCCTGGGTCAAGGTGACGTAGGCACGCTCGAAGGCGCCGGCGCCGGCGCAGAGGATCGCCCGCGTCGGTGCGTCCTCGGCGACAAGCGCGAGCAGGCCCGGCGTCACCGACCCCGGCTCGAGTTGCTTCAGCACCGCCTCGGGCATCAACCCGGCGGTCATCCGTGTCGCCGCCGTCGGTGCCAGGCAGTTGACGCGGATGTCGTACTTCGCGCCTTCGAGCGAGAGCGTCTGCATCAGCCCCACCAGCGCCATCTTGGCTGCGCCGTAGTTCGCCTGGCCGAAGTTGCCGTAGAGGCCGGACGACGAGGTCGTCATGACGATCCGGCCGTACTTCTGCTCGCGCATCACCTCCCAGACCGCCTTCGTGCAGTGCACCGCGCCCATGAGGTGGACGTCGAGCACCAGGCGGAAGTCGTTGACCTCCATCTTGGCGAAGCTCTTGTCGCGCAGGATCCCCGCGTTGTTCACCAGGATGTCGACCCGGCCCCATTCGCCGACGGCCGCCTGCACCATCGCCTCAACCGCGGCGAAGTCGGTCACCGAGGCGGCGCTGGCGATCGCCTTGCCGCCGGCGGCGCGGATCTCCTCGACCACCGCGTTGGCCGCGGTCGGCGTGCCGCCGTTGCCGTCGAGCGTGCCGCCCAGGTCGTTGACGACCACCGCGGCGCCGCGCCGCGCCAGGGCGAGGGCATGGAGCCGGCCGAGGCCGCCGCCGGCGCCGGTCACGATCGCCACTCGTCCATCGAATCGAATCGACATCTGCTTCTTCTCCGGAATGAAATTGAAAGGGGAACTAGCGTCGGGTCGCGCCGCGCGGCGAGCCGCGCGCGCCCGACTTGCGCGTCGCCGACTTGCCGGCGCGCGACGGCAGCAGGGCCGCGCCGGAGCGCGCCCGGGCCTTGGACTTGGCCTTGGTCGCGGCCTTGACGCTGCGGTCGGCCTGCTTCAGCGCTTCGATCTCGGTCGTCGCCGCCTCGTTGGCCAGCGCCTTGTCGCGCTTGACCCGCGGCACGGCGAGATCCTCGCCCTCGCGGACCATGCGGAAATCGATCTTGCGGCCGTCGAGGTCGACCCGGCTGACCTGCACCCGGACCCGGCTGCCGACAACGTAGCGCACGCCGGTGCGCTCGCCGCGCAGCTCCTGCTTGATCTCGTCGAAGCGGAAGTACTCGCCGCCGAGCTCCGTGATGTGGACCAGGCCCTCGACGTAGAGGCCGTCGAGCGTGACGAAGAGGCCGAAGCTCGTGACCGCGCTGACCGCGCCGCCGTACTCCTCGCCGAGGTGCTCGCGCATGTAGCGGCACTTGAGCCAGGCCTCGACGTCGCGCGAGGCCTCGTCGGCGCGCCGCTCGTTGGCGCTGCAGTGCGCGCCGGCGACCTCCCACGACTCGAGCTCGCCACCGGGCACGAGGAC
>DATCGH010000612.1:0-4271 GCA_036509055.1 Caldimonas sp. | reverse complement strand
CCGTTGATGGTGCATTCGATCTGCCGCGCGCCGCCGATCTTCACGCCGGCGAGCGAGTTGGCGACCGCCATGCCGAGGTCGTTGTGGCAATGCACCGACCAGACCGCCTTGTCGGAGTTCGGGATCTTCTGCCGCAGGTCGAGCAGGAACTCGCCGTAGAGCTCGGGGACGGCGTAGCCGACCGTGTCGGGGATGTTGATCGTGGTCGCGCCCTCGGCGATCACGGCCTCGAGCACCCGGTAGAGGAACTCGGGGTCGGAGCGGTAGCCGTCCTCGGGCGAGAACTCGACGTCGCCGCTCAGGTTGCGGGCGAAGCGGGTCGAGAGCCGGGCCTGCTCGAACACCTGCTCGCGCGTCATCCGGAGCTTCTTCTCCATGTGCAGGTCGCTGGTGGCGAGGAAGATGTGGATCCGGGTCGATTCGCCGCCCTTCAGCGCCTCGGCGGCGCGCGAGATGTCGCGGTCGTTGGCCCGGGCGAGCGAGCACACGGTCGAGCCGCGGATCGCCTGGGCGATCGCCTTCACCGCCTCGAAGTCGCCGTTCGAGGAAGCGGCGAAGCCGGCCTCGATGACGTCGACCTTGAGCCGCTCGAGCTGGCGGGCGATGCGAAGCTTCTCGTCCCGGGTCATCGAGGCGCCGGGCGATTGCTCGCCGTCGCGCAGGGTGGTGTCGAAGATGAAGAGGCGGTCGGTCACGGTTTTCCCCCGGTAGAAAGCAAAACGGCCCGCTTTGGAGCGGGCCGTTGGACGAGACGTTGGAGACGAGTTCGTTCAGCGAGCCCTTGTTGGTCCAAGAAGAAGAAGCAGCGCGGAAGCGATTCGGTACGTCACGATTTCAATATAGCACGGCCAATTCAGCGATGCAGCCCTTGTTCGTCGGGTTCGTGGGTCGATGTTGCAATCACGCTAACGGGCTTGCCCTTCAGCTTCTTCCAGGCGTAGAGGGCGTAGCCCGAGAGGCCGTAGATCATGAACAGCGCCACCAGGACGATCGGCGGGTGGATGTTGATGACGGCGATGCCGAGGGCGATCAGGACGATCACCACGAACGGCACCGAGCGCTTCAGGCTCAGGTCCTTGAAGCTGTAGAACGGCACGTTGGTCACCATCGTCAGCCCGGCGTAGAGGGTGAAGCCGAAGGTGGTCCAGCCGAGCCAGACGCCCTCCTCGATGCCGGTGAAGCCCTGGTCGTTCATGAACCAGATGAAGCCCATGACGATCGCTGCCGCCGCCGGGCTCGGCAGGCCCTGGAAGAAGCGCTTGTCGACGACGCCGATGTTGGTGTTGAAGCGCGCCAGGCGCAGCGCCGCACACGAGCAGTAGACGAAGGCGGCGATCCAGCCCGGCTTGCCCAGGCCGCGCAGCGCCCACTCGTAGGCGATCAGCGCCGGCGCGGCGCCGAACGAAACCATGTCGGAGAGCGAGTCCATGTGCTCGCCGAAAACGCTCTGCGTCCGGGTCATCCGCGCCACCCGGCCGTCGAGGCTGTCGAGCACCATCGCCGCGAACACGCCATAGGCCGACTGCTCGAAGCGGCCGTTCATCGCCATCACCACCGCGTAGAAGCCGCCGAAGAGGGCCCCCAGCGTGAACAGGTTGGGCAGGATGTAGACGCCCTTCCGGCGCGGCCGCGGCGGTGGCTCGTGCGGGTCGGCGAGAACGGCGGGTTCGGTGCTCACCGGCGGCAGGCAGGACGGCGACGCGACGGCATCAGTTGCGCGACTGGTCGACGAGGCGGTTCTTCTTGATCCACGGCATCATCGCCCGGAGCTTCTCGCCCACGACCTCGATCTGCGACTCGGCCATCAGGCGGCGCTTGCTCATCAGCGTCGGCGCGCCGGCACGGTTCTCGATGATGAAGCTCTTGGCGTACTCGCCGGTCTGGATGTCCTTCAGCATCGTCTTCATCCTCGCGCGGGTCTGCTCGTCGATGATCTTCGGCCCGCTCACGTACTCGCCGTACTCGGCGTTGTTCGAGATCGAGTAGTTCATGTTGGCGATGCCGCCCTCGTAGATCAGGTCGACGATCAGCTTGAGCTCATGCAGGCACTCGAAGTAGGCCATCTCGGGCGCGTAGCCGGCCTCGACCAGGGTGTCGAAGCCCGCCTTGATCAGCTCGACCGTGCCGCCGCAGAGCACCGCCTGCTCGCCGAACAGGTCGGTCTCGGTCTCCTCGCGGAAGTTGGTCTCGATCACCCCGGCCTTGCCGCCGCCGTTGGCCGCGGCGTAGCTGAGGGCCAGGTCGCGCGCCTTGCCGGACTTGTCGGCATGGACGGCGATCAGGTGCGGAACGCCGCCGCCCTGGGTGTAGGTCGAGCGCACCGTGTGGCCCGGCGCCTTGGGCGCGACCATCCAGACGTCGAGGTCGGCGCGCGGCACGACCTGGCCGTAGTGGACGTTGAAGCCATGCGCGAAGGCGAGCGAGGCGCCCTGCTTGATGTACGGCTCGACGTCGTTCTTGTAGACGGCGGCGATCTGCTCGTCCGGCAGCAGCATCATGACGATGTCGGCCGCCTTGACCGCATCGGCCACCTCGGCAACCTTGATCTTCGCCGCCTCGACCTTGGACCATGAGGCACCGCCCTTCCTCAGGCCGACGGTGACCTTGACGCCGCTGTCGGTGAGGTTCTGCGCGTGGGCATGGCCTTGCGAGCCGTAGCCGATGATGGTGACGTTCTTGCCCTTGACCAGACTGAGGTCGGCGTCCTTGTCGTAGTAGACCTTCATGGATGTTCCTGCTTTCGTTGACGGGTTGCTGCCGGTTGCCGGCGGTATTCAAATGCGGAGGATCCGCTCGCCCCGGCCGATGCCGCTCGAGCCGGTGCGCACCGTCTCGAGGATGACGCTCTTGTCGATCGCCTCGAGGAAGGCGTCGAGCTTGCCGGCGGCGCCGGTCAGCTCGAGGGTGTAGCTCTTCTCGGTGACGTCGATGATGCGGCCGCGGAAGATCTCGGCCATGCGCTTCATCTCGTCGCGCTCCTTGCCGACCGCGCGCACCTTGATCAGCATCAGCTCGCGCTCGGTGTAGGCGCCCTCGGTCAGGTCCACCACCTTCACCACCTCGATGAGGCGGTTGAGGTGCTTGGTGATCTGCTCGATCACCTCGTCGGAGCCGGTGGTGACGATGGTCATGCGCGAGAGCGAGGGATCCTCGGTCGGCGCGACGGTCAGGGTCTCGATGTTGTAGCCGCGCGCCGAGAACAGACCCACCACGCGCGACAACGCGCCGGCCTCGTTTTCCAGAAGGACTGCGATGATGTGTTTCACAGGTCCTCCGAGCCGAGCAGCATTTCGGTGATGCCCTTGCCGGCCTTGACCATCGGCCAGACGTTCTCGGTCTGATCGGTCTGGACGTCGAGGAACACGGTCCGGTCCTTGAGGCGCAGCGCCTCGCGCAAGGCCGGCTCCACCTCCTCGGGCTTGGTGATGCGGATGCCGACGTGGCCGTAGGCCTCGGCGAGCTTCACGAAGTCGGGCAGCGCGTCCATGTAGCTGTGCGAATAGCGCGCGCCGTAGTCGATCTGCTGCCACTGCCGCACCATGCCGAGGTAGCGGTTGTTGAGCGAGACGATCTTGACCGGCGTGCGGTACTGCAGGCAGGTCGAGAGCTCCTGGATGCACATCTGGATCGAGCCCTCGCCGGTGATGCACACCACCTCGGCCTCGGGCCGGGCGAGCTTGATGCCCATCGCGTACGGCAGGCCCACGCCCATGGTGCCCAAGCCGCCGGAATTGATCCAGCGGCGCGGCTCGTCGAAGCGGTAGTACTGCGCCGCCCACATCTGGTGCTGGCCGACGTCGGAGGTGATGTAGGTCTCCTTGTCCTTGGTCAGCTCCCAGAGGGTCTCGATCACGTGCTGCGGCTTGATCACGTCGCCGCTGCCCTTCGGATAGGCCAGGCAGTCGCGCTTGCGCCACTCGTTGATCTGCGCCCACCACGGCGAAAGGCCCTTGACGTCGGGCTTGGACAGCGATTCGCGGATCTGCGCCGCCAGCTCCAGCAGCACCTCCTTGACGTCGCCGACGATCGGGATGTCGACCTTGACCCGCTTGGAAATCGACGACGGATCGATGTCGATGTGGATGATCTTGCGTTCCACCGAAGCGAAGTGCTTCGGGTTGCCGATCACTCGGTCGTCGAAGCGGGCGCCGACCGCGAGCAGGACGTCGCAGTTCTGCATCGTCATGTTCGCTTCGTAGGTGCCGTGCATGCCGAGCATGCCGAGGAACTTCGGGTCGCTCGCCGGATAGGCGCCCAGTCCCATCAGCGTG
>DATCGH010000611.1:0-2858 GCA_036509055.1 Caldimonas sp. | reverse complement strand
ATTCCGCCGGGTCGCGGCCGAGCGCAGGTTGGCCGTCATCACCGTCGTCGCCGAGGCCGGCATCGGCAAGAGCCGGCTGCTCTACGAAGTGGCCCGCTCGGCCGACCTCGAAGCCCTCGGCGGGCAGGTCCTGCACGGCCGGGCCCGGCCGCAGACCGAGAGCCAGCCCTATGGCCTCTTGCGCGAGATCGTCGCCGGATCGCTCGGCCTCGGCGACGACGACAGCCTGGAGCGTGCCCGGTCGAAGATCGAGCGCGGCGTGGTGCCGCTGTTCGCCGCTGACGACGGGCCCGAGCTCGCCCAGGCCCATGCCCATCTGCTCGGACACCTGATCGGCCTCGACTTCGGCGACAGCCCGCACATCCGCGACATCCGCGACGAAGGGCGGCAGATCCGTCGCCGCGGCTTCCATGCCGCGGCGCAGGCCCTGCGTCGCATCGCCGCACGCGACGGCAAGCCGGTGGTCCTCCTGCTCGACGACCTGCACTGGGCCGACGAGGGCTCCCTCGACTTCCTGAGCCAGCTCGTCGAGACGAACGCCGACGTGCCGACGTTGGTGCTCGGCACGACACGGCCGGCGCTGTTCGAGCGCCGGCCCGATTGGCCGGGGCGAACCGAGGCGCTTCGACTGGTGCTCGGCCCGCTCGGCCGTGACGAAAGCCATTCGCTCGCCGTCGAGCTGCTGAAGAAGCTCGAGGCGGTGCCGCCGGCGCTGCGCGAGCTCGTCACGCGTAGCGCAGAGGGCAATCCCTTCTACATGGAAGAGGTGATCAAGATGCTGGTCGACGTCGGCGCAATCGTCGTCGACGGCGGGCACTGGACCCTGCTGCACGACAAGTTGCAGGCGGCGCGCATGCCGCCGACCCTCACCGGCGTGCTTCAGGCCCGGCTCGACAGCCTCAAGCCGCGCGAGAGGCAGGCCTTGCAGCAGGCGGCGGTGGTCGGCTTCGTGTTCTGGGACCAAGCGCTGGCGGCGGTCGACAGTTCCGCGCCCGAGGCGCTGCCCGGCATCGCAAGGCGCGAGCTCGTGGTCCGCCATCCCGAGGCGAGCCTCGACGGCGTGCGCGAATACGCCTTTCATCATCACCTGCTGCACCAGGTGACCTACGGCACCGTGCTCAAGCGCCTGCGCCGCGGCTATCACGCTCGCGCAGCGGCCTGGCTGGCGGGCCTGACCGGGGCGCGCGCCAACGACTATCTCGGCCTGGCGGCCAAGCACTACGAGCGGGCTGGCGACGGCCGGCGCGCCGCCGAATTCTTCGCCCGCGCCGCCGAGCACGCCGCCAACCGCTACGCCAACGAGACCGTGGCCGACCACGTCGCGCGGGCGCTGGCGCTGCTCGAGGACGACGCCGAGCCGGAATCGCTGCGCCTTGGCTTTCGCCTGCTTGCGGTGCGCGAGCGGGCGCTCGACTTGCAAGGGCGCCGGGCCGAGCATCGCGCCGACGTCGAAGCCCTGGAGGCGCTGGCGGAGCGGATCAACGACGATCGGCTGCGCGCCGATGCAGCGAAGCGGCACAGCTCCTACTTGATGCGGATCGGCGATCGCCACGGCCAGGTGGAGGCCGCGCGCCGGGCACGAGCCTGGGCCGAGCGCGCCGGCGACATCGATCTGCAACTGCGCGCGCAGAACCTGATGGCCTCGGGCCTGTGCGATCTCGGCGACGTGGCGACCGGGCAGACGTTGGCGACCGAGGGCTTGGCGGCTGCCCGGGCGCATGGCCTGCGCCGGGTCGAGGGCAGCTTTCTCAACACGCTGGCGCTGATCGCGGTGCGGCTCGACGACCTCAGCGGCCACCTCGAGATGGGACGGCAGCAATGGCAGCTGTTCCGCGACATGGGCGACGTCCCGGCGTATGCGGTGGCCAGGCTGCACCTCGGCATTTCGCTGCTCGGCGCGGGCGCGCACGCGCAATCGCGCGAGCATCTCGAGGAAGGCCTTCGCCTGGCCCGCGCGGCCGACGACCGGGTGATGGAGCCCTATGCCCAGACCTATCTGGCGATGATCACGCTGCGCGAGGGCGATCCCGAATCAGCGATGACGCTGGCGCAGGCGGCGCTGGAGACCTCGCTCGCGGTGCAGAACGTCGACACCCAGATCACGTCGCTGTTCCAGATCGCCGCGATCGAGCGCGCGCGCGGCCGGACCCATGCTGCCGCGGCGGCCTTCGAGCGCGCCCATGCGATCGCGGTGGCAAATGACGAGACGATGCGCTTCGACGCCGCGGCCGGCATCGCCCGTGAGGCGCTGGCGCGAGGCGACGGCGCAGCGGCGATGCAGGCCCTGGAAGAGGTGCTGGCGCACCTCGCGGAGGGCGGCGTGCTCGACGGTACCGAATCGCGGCAGCGCATCCGCCTGACCTGCTATGAGGTGCTGTCGGCCGCGGGCGACCCGCGTGCCGCGGCGATGCTCGACACCGCCTACGCGCTGCTGCAGAAGCAGGCCGACACCCTCGTCGACGCGGCGCTGCGCGACAACTTCCTGAACGACGTTCCCGAACACCGCGAGATCGCCGCCGCCTGGGCGGCGCGGCAGGCCGCGGCCGCGAAGCGGCCGACTTCGGGCGCCTAGCCGTCCTTGCCGCGATCGGCGATCCGCTTCTCGAGCTCGGCGGCGAGGCGGCGTGCCTCGTCGCCTTCGGGAATCGGCCGGCCGCTGTCGCGCCACTGCACCGCCGACTTGAAGCCCTCGGCCTGCGCCTGGCGGCGGAACCACAGGCCCTCCGGGTTGTGCCGGGTGATGCCGTCGAACACCGTCGCCAGCGTCTGCGCCTGCTCGAGGCCGGCGGTGAGCACGATCTGGTTGACGACCAGCTTGTGCATCGCCAGGTGCGAGCGCGGCACGCCGGCGATGCGAT
>DATCGH010000610.1:0-2976 GCA_036509055.1 Caldimonas sp. | reverse complement strand
GCGAAGGCGAGGCCGGCGAGGCCCAGCGCCACGACGAATCTCTTCAATGTCTGCATGGTCGTCTCCGAGGGGTCACGCACTGTAAGTCCCTCGGCCGACGCCTCTGCTAAGGTGCTTCGCGAATAGCGAACGACTCGAACCCCCCATGGAAATCGCCGCCTGGTCGGCCGTCGTCGGCCTGTTGCTGATCGTCATGGCGCTCGGCGATTCGCTGCTCGCGCGGCTGCCGCTCAGCACCTCCATGCTGTACCTCGCGGTCGGCGCGGCGGTCAGCCCGCTCTGGCTCGGCTGGACCTCGCTCGCGGCGGGCACATCGACCAAGGCGCTCGAGCAGCTGGCCGAGATCGTCGTCCTGCTGTCGCTGTTCGGCTCGGGTCTGAAGATGAGCGCCGGCCTTCGCGACGGCCGCTGGCTGCTGCCGCTGCGCCTGGCGATCCTGTCGATGCTGGTGACGGTGGCGCTGGTCGCCGGCGTCGGCGTGCTCGCGCTCGGCCTGCCGCTCGGCGCGGCGATCCTGCTCGGTGGCATCCTCGCGCCGACCGATCCGGTGCTCGCCTCCGACGTGCAGGTGGCCAATCCCGGCGACCGTGATCGCCTCCGCTTCGCCCTGACGGGCGAGGCCGGGCTCAACGACGGCAGCGCCTTCCCGCTGGTGTTGCTCGGCCTCGGCGTGCTCGGCCTGCACGACATCGGCGCCTTTGGCTGGCGCTGGCTCGCGGTCGACGTGCTCTGGGCCGTGGCTGCCGGCGTCGTCATCGGCGCCGTCCTCGGCACCGCCGTCGGCCAGCTCGTGCTCTACCTGCGCCGTACCCACAAGGAAGCCGTGGGCCTGGACAACTTTCTCGCCCTCGGCCTGGTGGGCCTGGCCTATGGCGCCGCGGGCCTGGCGCATGCGTACGGCTTTCTCGCGGTATTCGCCGCGGGCGTCGCCCTGCGCCGGTTGGAGCAGCAGGCCTCGGCGCACGCGGCCGGCGGCGCATCGGCCGGCGCCCGGAGCAAGGGCGGCGCCGGGCGACGCCGGCGCTCGGCCGAGGTCGCGGCCGAGGCGCACGCCGACCCCGATGCCTCGCATGCCGACCAGGTGGCGACCGATCCGAAGCACGCGCCGGCCTTCATGGCCCACGCCATGCTCGCCTTCAACGAGCAGATCGAGCGCATCGGCGAGGTCGTCGCGGTGATCGCGATCGGGATGCTGCTCTGGGCGGTCGAGTGGCGGCTCGCCTCGTGGGGCTTCGTCGCCGCGCTGCTGCTCGTGATCCGGCCGGTCTCGGTCATGGTGGGCCTGATCGGCTCGTCCACCTCGGCGCCGCAGCGCGGCCTGATCGGCTGGTTCGGCATCCGCGGCATCGGCTCGCTCTACTACCTGACCTACGCGATGAACCACGGCCTCGACCACGAGCTCGCGGCCAACCTCGGTGCACTGGTCTTCTCGACGCTGGTCGTGTCGATCGTCGTCCACGGCATCTCGGTGACGCCGCTGATGGCGATCTACGAGCGCACCAAGGGGCGCCGGGCGAAGGCCTGACTATCATCGCCGCGATGGAATTTTTGCCCCCGGCGCCGATGGACGACGACGCGCCGCAGTCCGCCGAGCGGCGTCGCGCTGCGCGCCGCGTCGCCTTGGGCGTGGCCCTGGCCTGCACCGACCTGCGGGCTCTGGCGGCCGGCGGCCAAGGTGAGGGCGAGCGCATCGTCCGCACCTTCACCGCCTTCTGCGACACCCTCGTCCCGGCCGATGCGCTCACGCCTTCGGCCTCGGCCCTCGGCGTGCCCAAGGCGATCCTCGGCGATGTGCAGGGCAACCCGCTGGCCGAGCGGCTGATGGCTGCGGGCTGCGACTGGCTCGACGGCGAATGCCGCGGCGATTTCGCGGCCGCGCCGGAACCTGTCCGCCATGCGGCGCTGGAGCGGATGCAGGCGATGCCGTGGGAATCGCCGCCGGGACGCTTCTTCCTCGTCATGCGCAACACCGTCATGGCCGACTACTACGTGCAGCCGCTCTCCTGGCGCGGCCTCGCGCTCGACCGGCCGCCGCAGCCGCTCGGCTTCTTCGACGCGGTGCGCTAGGCCGAACGCGCGATGGCCGAAGGTCCCTACGACGCCGTCGTCGTCGGCGCCGGCGCCGGCGGCGCGGCGACCGCGTGGCGGATGACGCAGCGCGGCTGGAAGGTGCTGCTGCTCGACGCCGGGCCAGCTTTCGACCCCGACCGCGACTACGGCCTCGACCAGAACGACTGGGAGAAGCAGCGCTTTCGCCACAAGCCGGGCAGCGAGGGCGAGGTCACGTTCGCGCCGATGCAGGCGCTCGACCCGCAGCTCGCCGACCTGCGCTCGTGGAGCCTGGCGCAGGGCCGCACCAACCGCGGCGACCGGCGCGTCGCCACGGGCGTCGGCTATCACCACGTGCGCGGCATCGGCGGCAGCACGCTGCACTTCGTTGGCGAGGCGCATCGCATGAATCCCTCGGCGATGAAGATGAAGAGCCGCTTCGGCGTTGCCGCCGACTGGCCGGTGAGCTACGCCGAGCTCGAGCCGCTCTACCTCGAGATCGAGCGCCTGCTCGGCGTCGCCGGCCCGGCGGAAGCGGGCGACCGCTGGCGGAGCGCTCCCTACCCGTTCGCCGCCCATCCGCTCTCGCGCGCGTCGCGCCGGCTGGCGCGCGGTGCCGCGGCGCTGAAGATCGGCTGGCAGGCGAACCCGCGGGCGGCGCTGCCGGTGGCCTTCGACGGCCGACCGCCCTGCAACTACTGCGGCGGCTGCACCCACGGCTGCCCGCGCCGTGACAAGGGCTCGGCCGACGTCACCTTCATCGCCAAGGCCCGGGCCAGCGGCCGCTGCGAGATCCGGGCCGAGCACACGCTGCTGCGCATCGTCAGCGGCGCGGATCGGCGGGTCGAGGCGATCGAGATCGCCGACGCCTCGAAGCGGGTGCAGCGCATCGCCACGCCGCGCCTGGTGCTGGCCTGCGGCGCGGTC
>DATCGH010000609.1:0-2091 GCA_036509055.1 Caldimonas sp. | reverse complement strand
AACCGGGTGCGGGTCGAGGTGCAGGCGCGCGACCTGAGCCGGGTCACGATCTCCGGCGCCGGCGATTTCGTCGCGCCGGCGCCGGTGCGCGTCGATCGCCTCGTGGTCAGCATTTCCGGCGCCGGCTCGGCCCGCTTCGAGCGGCTGGACGCGCGCGCGCTCAGCTTCCAGATCGCCGGCAAGGGCGACGGTCAGGTCGCGGGCACGACCAAGGAACTGCAGATCAAGATTTCGGGACACGGAGAATTCCGTGGCGAGGACCTGCGCTCGGAGCTCTGCGAGGTGCAGGTCAGCGGAATCGGCAACGCCAGGGTCTGGTCGGTCGAGCAGCTGCGGCTGTCGGTGGCCGGAGTCGGCAAGATCGACTACTGGGGCACGCCGCAGGTGCAGCGGCGGATTTCGGGCGCGGCGACGATCAACGAGCGCGGTGCCAAGGCAGAGCCGCGCTGAGGCCGGCCCTAGCTCTCGGCGACGCGGCCTTCCTCTTTCGTCTGCGGGGCATGCAGGCCGATCGGCGCGTGCAGGGCGAGTTCCTGCTCGACCTGGCCGATCTCGTCGACCAAGCGGTCGACGAGCGCCGCGTTCCACTGCGGCTGCGAATACGCGGCCGAGAGGTCCTTCTTCAGCCGCCTGTACTTGCCGAACAACTGATCCACCGACATCACAGCCCTCCGGAAAACTTGTTGCAATGCAGCATACATGCCAGTTCGTGACAGGCGTGTAGGCGAATTCCGATTTTTATTGCCCCTTGGGGCAATAGCCGTGCCCTGTCCTGGCGCGCGTCGCGCACCCGAGCGGCCCGGCCGCACCATGGCGGTCCGCTCCGTCTACTCGTCCTTCTCCCAGAAGGCCCGCGTCACCCCCTGGCTGCTCATGAGGGCGACGATCTTCTCGCGCGGGATCACGCCGCAGCGCGCCGCCCAGGCGTCGTACTGCCGCGCCATGTCGGCGACGCGCTCCGGCTGCTGCGCCGCCAGGTCGTGCAGCTCGGTACGGTCGGCGTCGAGGTCGTAGAGCTCCCAGTCGCGCGGGTAGCGCTTCACCAGCTTCCAGCGGCCGATGCGCACCGCGGCGTTGCCCTCGTGCTCCCAGAACATGGGCGGGCGCTCGATGCCGTCCCGGGTGAACACCGGCAGCAGCGTCCGGCCTTCGAGCGGCTCGATCCGGCGGCCCTCGAACTCGGCCGGGTAAGAAGCGCCGGCGGCGTCGATGAGCGTCGCCATGATGTCGGGCAAATAGCCCGGCGCATGGCGAAGCCCCCCCTTTTCGGCGATGCCGTTCGGCCAGTGGGCGATCAGCGGCGTCGAGATGCCGCCCTCGTGGATCCAGTGCTTGTAGAGGCGAAACGGCGAATTGGAGAGGTTGGCCCAGGCGGTGCCGTAGCTCTGGTAGGTGTTCTCGGGCCCGGGCATGCGCAGGATGTCGTTGCCGAAGTGCACCGGCTCGCCGCTGCGCGTGCTGCGCCGGGCGATCATGAGCTTGTCGACCAGCTCGTCGATGGTCACATCCTGCGGAATGTCCTCGGCGCAGGCGCCGTTGTCGGCGAGGAAGATCACCAGGGTGTCGGCGAGCTTGCCGTGCTTCTCGAGCGTCGCGAGCAGGCGCCCGATGCCCTGGTCCATGCGATCGATCTGGGCCGCGTAGACCTCCATGCAGCGCAGCGTCCAGGCGCGGAACTGCTCGTCCTTCTGGGCTGACGTCCACGGCGGTTGCGTCGGGTCGCGGTCGGTCAGCTTCCAGTGCGGCTGGAGGATGCCGCTCGCGACCAGCTTGTCTAGGCGCTCCTGGCGAAGCCGGTCCCAGCCGGCGTCGAAGCGGCCGCGGTACCGGGCGATGTCGTCGTCGTGCGCGTGCAGCGGCCAGTGCGGCGCGGTGTAGGCGACGTACTCGAAGAACGGCTTGTCGGCGTGCTCGCCGCTGCAATGCTGCTCGACGAAGGCGCAGGCGTTGTCGCTGATCGCGTCGGTGTAGAAGAAGCCGGGCGCGCGCGCCTCGTGCTCGATGTTCTCGTTGCCGCGCGTCAGCGTGTTCGGGTCGTAGAAGCTGCCGGCGCCGATGATCGTGCCGTAGAAGGCGTCGAAGCCGCGCTGC
>DATCGH010000608.1:0-3177 GCA_036509055.1 Caldimonas sp. | reverse complement strand
GATGTTCTCCCGCGCCGTCAGGCGCGGATAGAGGCCGCGCGAGTCGGACAGCACGCCCATCCGCGCCAGCACCTCGCGCGGCCGCTCGACCACGTCGATGCCGTCGACCGAAAGGCGCCCGGCCTCCGGCGTGATCAGCCCGGCGAGCATCCGCAGGGTCGTGGTCTTGCCGGCGCCGTTCGGGCCGAGCAGGCCGGTGATCTGGCCGCCGGGAGCGCTGAAGCTGACATCGCGCACCGCATGGATGACCCGTGTAGCGGGACGCTTGCCGCCGAATCCGAACAGCCCACCTTTGGCAGGCGCCGCAGCGACGAACGATCGGGCGACGCCGCTGACCTCGATCATCGGCCCGGCTCCGAGGCCTTCGCGTGGGCGGCGCGCAAGGACACGAATGCCGGCGGCCGCGGCACCTTCGCCGCACAACCGGCATCGACCGCCAGGGCGTCGGCATCGGCGACGGCATCGACGAAGCGGAAGATCACGTCGCGCATGCAGCCGATCGCCATCACGCCATGGCCGGCGTTGGCGACGACCACGTGCCGGGCGAGCGGCCCGAGAGCCTTGGCGACGCGCTCGCCATGACGTGGCGGCGTCACCGGATCGATGCCGCCGCTCAGCACGAGCACCGCCGAGGCACTGGCGGGCAACGAATAGAACCCGGCCGGCACCGGGCCGCGCGGCCAGACCGCGCAGAGCTTCTCGTAGAGCCCGGCGAATGCGGTGCCGAACTCGCTGCCGGGCCGGTCGACGGCGGCGGCCAGGCGCGGCATGTCCTCGGCGCAAACGACCGAAAGGTGCATGCCGGCGGCAAGCCGCATCGCCTTGGACGATCCCTGGGTCGCGCTCAGGCCCACCAGGCCGGCATAGTCGCCGCGCGAGGCCGCATCGATCGCCTCGGGCAGCGCCGCAGCGAGCGCCGGCGAATAGAGGGCGCCGCGGACGGCGCCGAGCACCAGCTCGCGCGTCAGCGTGAACTGCTCTTCGGCGCCCGTCAGCGGATGCAGTGCCTTGGCCTGGCGCGGCAGGCCCTGCAACAACGCCGCGAACCGGGCCCGCAGGTCGGGATGCGCCTTGGCGCAGGCCGGCTCGGCGGCGCAGGATTCGGCGAGACGGTCGAACGCCGCCTGGTTGTCGGTCGAGAAGCTCGCCGGCAAGGCCATGTCCGCCGGCGCGACGCCGTCGATCACGGTCCGGCGCACCGTCTCCGGAAACTGGCGCAGCATCTCGAGCGCGACCCGGGTCCCGTAGGAGCCGCCGATCAGGTCGATGCGCTCGGCGCCGAGCTGGCGCCGCACCGCATCGAGATCCCGGACCGCGATCCAGGTGCTGAAGAAGCCGAGGTCGCTTTCCGATTTCAGGTAGGGCTGCTTCAGCAGCGCCGCCTTGCACTGTGCGGTCAGGCGCTGCTGGCGCTCGGGATCGGCCTGCTCGGCCAGGGTCTCGTCTTCCGGGTCCTTGCAGGCCAGCGGCGCCGAGCGGCCGGTGCCGCGCTGGTCGACGAAGACGATGTCGCGCCGGTTGTTCAGCCGTCCGAACAGGCCCATCGCCTGCGGCGCCAGGGCGATCGCGCTCTGCCCGGGGCCGCCGGCAAGAAAGAACACCGGGTCGGCGAGCTTCCTTCGCGCCAGGGCCGGAACGACGACGTAGTGGATCTCCAGGCTGCCGCGCTCGGCATGCTCGGGATCGAGCGGCCGCTTGACGCTGCCGCACAGCACGCCGTTGGCAAAGCCGGCGATGTGGCACTCGCGCAAGCCACCGGGCAACGCGTCGGCCGCGCGGACGACCGCGGCCCCTCCCCCGAGGCCCGCCACCGTTGCCGCGGCCGCCGCAAGCCAACGCAGGCGCCGCGAGCTCATTCGCCGAGGGTTCGCTTGAGCTCGCCGCTCGCGATCAGGGCCTCGATCTCCTTGCCGCCGCCGACCAGGCTGCCCTTGACGAAGACCATCGGAAAGGTCGGCCAGCCGGTCCACATCTTCAGCGCGTTGCGCCGCCGCCATTCGCTGAAGTAGCTGCCGTACTCGAGGTAGTGATGGGCAACGCCGGCGGCCGCCAGCGCCTTGCGGGCGCGACGGACCACGGGGTTGCCCGCCATGCCGACCACCAGCACCGCGTTGGAGCCGGCGGCAGCCTGGACGTTGTGGACGATGTCGGCGTTGAGCGTCGCTACTTGTTCGCGGATGGCGGGATGGAGTCGTGCTTCGTCGAGGATCGTGCGCGGCATGAGGGTCGGTCCGGTACGCGGATTGGCGGCGACCATACCATCGCCGCGACGACCTCGGGCGCGCTCCGCGACGCCGCGGAGCGCGGGCGACTCAGGTGGCGAGCACGCCGCGCTGGAAGTCGCTCACCGCCTGATGCAGCTCGGCCGTCGTGTTCATCACGAACGGCCCGTGCTGGGCGATCGGCTCGCCGAGCGGCCGGCCCGCGACCAGCAGCACCCGTGCCGCGGCCCCGCCCTCGGGCGCCGTCAGGCGAACGCCGTCCGATCCGGCCTCGTTGCCGAGAAGCGCCATGCGCTCGACCTCGACCCGGGTCGAAGCGACGGCATCGCCGATCTCGACGGCGCCGGCGTAGACGTAGGCGAAGGCGTTGTGCCCGGCCGGAATCTCGGCCTCGAACGTCCGGCCCGCGGGCAAGGCGATGTCGAGGACGAGCGGCTCGGTGGTCGGCCGCTCGACCGCGCCGCGCACGTCGTGGCTGCTGCCGGCGATCACCCGGACCGTCACGCCCTCGGCCGTGCTCAGCACCGGCACGCCGGCCGGGGCGATGTCGCGGTACGCCGGCGGCTGCATCTTGTCCTTGGCGGCGAGGTTGACCCAGAGCTGAAAGCCCGCCATGCGACCCGCCTCCTGCTCCGGCATCTCCGAATGGATGATGCCGCGGCCGGCGGTCATCCACTGCACGCTGCCCGGCTCGAGCAGGCCGACGTTGCCGACGCTGTCGCGATGGCGCATCCGGCCTTCGAGCATGATCGTCACGGTCTCGAAGCCGCGGTGCGGATGGTCGGGAAAGCCGCCGATGTAGTCGGCCGCGGCATCGCTGCCGAAGGCGTCGAGCATCAGGAACGGGTCGAGCCGGCGCTGCAGCGGCTGGGTCAGGACGCGGGTCAGGCGGACGCCGTCGCCGTCGGAGGTCGGCTGGCCACGGACGGTGCGCTCGACGCCGCGCGAGCGGAAG
>DATCGH010000607.1:0-5634 GCA_036509055.1 Caldimonas sp. | reverse complement strand
GTGGCGGGCGAAGAGGCCGCGGATCGAGCGCCGGTCCTCGGCCGTCGCGGCCAGCTCGGCGACCAGGCCGACGATCTCGCGCGACGCCTCGGGTGCGAGCACGCAGCCGAGCAGGAGGTCGATGCGGTGCGCCCGCTCGCGCAGCTGGTCGACCTCGAACACGATGTCGACCGAGACGCCGTGCGCCTCGAGATGGTCGTGGACGCTGGCGGCGCAGCGCCGGCAGGCGTCGAGCAAGGCGCGCAGGTACTGCGCGTCCTGGAGAAAGAGCGCCCGGTCTTCCGGCCGGGTCGACTCGCCGTGCTCGCGCAGCTGCTCGGCGACGCGCGCCAGCTGGTGAAACGGCGCGTCGACGAGCAGCTCCGGGCTCATCCGCTGGCGCAGCTGCGCCGAGAAGCCGGCGGCGCGCACCGAGCTGGCGAGGAAGGTGATGGCTTCGAAGAACGGGCCGCGCCAGTCGTGCGCCAGGCCGGTGTCGCCGGCCTCGAGCACGCGCGCCGGCCGCGCCAGCGTCTCGTCGTCGATCGCGCTCAGCCAGGCGACGTCCTGGCCGCGCGGAAAGAGCAGGGCGAACAGCTCGCCGAGGTCGGTCGTCGCCGGTGTCAGCGGCAGCAGCCGGGCGCGCAGCCGGATGCCGAACTCGGCCCAGAGGCCGGTGCGCGGGGCGAAGCCGAAATCGGCGAGCAGCGCGGCGCTGTCGACCTCGCGCAGGAACAGGCGCAGCATCTCCGCGGCGCGGAGGCGCTGCTCGTCGTTGCGCTCGAGCACGCCGAGAAGGTAGCGCAGGCGCAGCACCGGCGCCGGCGCGCTGCGGGCCTCGGCCCGGGGCTCCGGCGCTCGCAGGGCCGTCCCGAGGACGGCGGCGTCCCCGAGGGGGGTAGGGAGCGTCGTCAGCGCGGAGGCTTCATTCCTCTCGAGCGGCGCGCGGTGCAGCCACTCGACCAGGCGGATCACCCAGAGATGGCGCTCGGCGATGCCGGCTTTCGGATCGGCCGCGTTGAACAGCGCCGTCAGGTCCCAAGGCGAGGTGCCGGCTTTCGCCATGGCGACGCGCTGGCCCGAGGGCCTAGTGGAGGGCGGAGGCGAGCGTCAGTCCGAACTCGCCGATCGGCGCGTCGAACGGCTGCGCGTCCTCGGTCATGCACAGGAAGGTGCCGCGCATCGTGCCGTGCGGCGTCGCCAGCCGCGTCCAGCTGGTGTACTCGAAGCTCTCGCCCGGCTTGAGCACCGGCTGGTGGCCGACCACCGCCAGGCCGCGCACTTCCTCGACGTGGCCGTTGGCGTCGGTGACGATCCAGTGCCGGGCGATCAGCTGGCCGGTGACGTCGCCACTGTTGGTGATGGAGATGGTGTAGGCGAAGGCGTACTTGCCCGCGTCCCGGTCCGATTGCTCGGGCAGGTGACGAACCGTCACGGTGGTCGTGAACTCGGGTCTGGCCATGTGCCGATTCTCGCAGGCATGCGCGAAAACCCCGACCTAGAATCGATCGACAGGTACCGCATGGCCAGCCCCCTCATCGCCCCCAGCATTCTTTCGGCCGATTTCGCGCGGCTCGGCGAGGAGGTGAGGGACGTCATCGCCGCCGGCGCCGACTGGATCCACTTCGACGTGATGGACAACCATTACGTGCCGAACCTGACCATCGGGCCGATGGTCTGCCAGGCGATCCGGCCGCACGCCGCCCGGGCCGACGGCAAGCCGGTGCCGATCGACGTTCACCTGATGGTCGAGCCGGTCGACGCGATCGCCGAGGCGTTCGCCAAGGCCGGCGCCGACGTCATCAGCTTTCATCCCGAGGCGAGCGCGCACGTCGATCGCACGCTGCAGCTGATCCGCAGCGTCGGCTGCAAGGCCGGGCTGGTGTTCAACCCGGCGACGCCGATCGACGTGCTCGACTGGGTGATCGACAAGGTCGACCTGGTGCTGGTGATGAGCGTCAACCCGGGCTTCGGCGGGCAGAGCTTCATCGATTCGGCCCTGCGCAAGCTCGAGCAGGTGCGAAAGCGCATCGATGCCAGCGGCCGCGACATCCGCCTCGAGGTCGACGGCGGCATCAAGGTCGACAACATCCGCGCCGCCGCCGATGCCGGCTGCGACACCTTCGTCGCTGGCAGTGCGATCTTCGGTGCCAAGGACTACGGCGCGGTGATCGCCGCGATGCGCGCCCGGCTCGCCCGCTGAGCCGTTGAGCAGGCGCTCGCCATGAGTCGCCCCGGGCACGATCCTCGCCGGCACGACGGCTCTGCGCACGAGGCTGCGCACCCCGAGGGCCACGTGCACGACCACCCTGCGAACGACCATCCTGCACACGACGGCAGCACGCGTGGCGGCCACGCCGATGCGCACGATGGGCACGCCGGGCATGGCCCGAGCGGCCACGCCCATGGGCCGGCGCGGCATGACCGCGCTTTCGCGATCGGCATCGCCATCAACGTCGCCTTCGTCGCCGTCGAGGCCGTTGCCGGCTGGCGCATCGATTCGCTCGCGCTGCTCGCCGATGCCGGGCACAACCTCGGCGACGTGCTCGGCCTGGTGCTGGCCTGGGCCGGCGCCTTCGCCGGCCGGCTCGCCCCCGACGACCGGCACACCTGGGGCTGGAAGCGGGGCTCGATCCTGGCCGCGTTCGCCAATGCCCTGCTGCTGCTGGTGGCGATGGGCTCGCTGGTCTGGGCCGCGGTGCTGCGCCTGCAATCGCCGGAAGCGACGCAGCCCGGCGTCATCATGGTCGTGGCGGCGATCGGCATCGCCGTCAACCTCGGCACCGCGCTGCTGTTCATGCGCGGCCGCCACGACGATCTCAACATCCGCGGCGCCTTCCTCCACATGTCGGCCGACGCCGCGGTCTCGGCCGGCGTCGTCGTCGCCGGCGCGCTGGTGCTGTGGCAGGGGTGGCTCTGGGCCGACCCGGTGGCCAGCCTGCTGATCGCCGCGGTGATCCTGGTCGGCACCTGGCAGCTCTTCCGCGATTCCCTGCACCTCATGTTCGACGGGGTGCCCAGCTCGATCGACCTCGAGGCGGTGCGCGCCGAGCTGGAGGCGCTGCCCGGCGTCGACTGCGTCCACGACCTGCACGTCTGGGCGACCGGCACCACCGAGGTCGTGCTCACGGCGCACGTCGTCATGCCCGGCGGCCATCCGGACGATGCCTTCTTCCGCGCCGCGGCGGCGCGCATGCAGGAGCGCTTCGCGATCGGCCACGTCACCCTGCAAGCCTCGACCGAGCCGCTGATGGCGGCTTGCGGCGGGCCGAAGGCGCCCCCATCTGCGGCTCGCGAGCCCGTCCTCAGCGACTCGCACTGACCGACCGATGAAATACAAGGACTACTACGACACCCTGGGCGTGCCGCGCTCGGCCACGCAGGACGACATCAAGAAGGCCTACCGCAAGCTCGCCCGCAAGTACCACCCGGACGTGAGCAAGGCCGCCGACGCCGAGCAGCGCTTCAAGGAGATCAACGAGGCCAACGAGGTCCTGAGGGATCCGGAGAAGCGGGCCGCCTACGACCAGATGGGCAGCAACTGGAAGGCCGGCCAGGAGTTCCAGCCGCCGCCGAACTGGGACGCCGGCTTCGAGTTCCGCAGCGGCGGGCCGGGCGGCGGCTTCGGCGGCGGCAGCCCGTTCGGCGCCGACTTCGATCCGAGCGATTTCTTCGAGTCGCTGTTCGGCCGCGGCGCCCGTGGAGGGCACGGTGGCGGCGGCGCGTCGGCGCGGCGCAGCGTCAGCACCCAGGGCGAGGACCACCGCGCCAAGGCGCTGATCGACCTGGAAGACGCCTACCGCGGCGCCGAGCGCAGCATCGTCCTGCGCGTGCCGAAGGAAACGCCCGACGGCCGCGTCGCCCTCGAGGAGCGACGGCTCGACGTCCACATCCCGCGCGGCATCCGCCCCGGACAGCAGCTGCGACTGGCCAGGCAGGGCGCGCCCGGGGGCAACGGCGGGCCGCCGGGCGACCTCTATCTCGAGATCGCGTTCAATGCGCATCCGCTGTTCAAGGTCGAGGGCGCCGATGTCTACGTCGAGCTGCCGGTCGCTCCGTGGGAGGCCGCGCTCGGCGCGACCGTCGACGCGCCGACGCCCGAGGGCACGGTGCAGCTCACCATCCCCAAGGGCTCGGCCCAGGGCCGCAAGCTCCGCCTCAAGGCGCGCGGCCTGCCGGCGACGCGGGCCGGCGGTACGGCCGGCGACCTGTACGTGGTGCTGACGATCGCCCTGCCGCCGGCCGACACCGCGGGAGCGCGCGAAGCCTACGAAAGTCAGGCGAAGGCGTTCAGCAGCTTCGACCCGCGCGCCTCGCTAGCCGGCGGCGCGTGAAGCGCGTCGCCGCGCCGCCGGCTTGCGCGGCCGCCCCGAGCCGGCCTGGCCGGCGCCGGGGATCGGCACGCCGGCCTCGGCCTTGACCTCCTTCAGCACCACGCTCGAGCGGATGTGGGTGACGCCGGGCAGGCGGAACGCGGTCTCGTGCAGGAAGAGCTCGTAGCTGCGGATGTCGGGCACCAGGACCTTGATGCTGTAGTCGGCGCCGCCGGTGGTGCTGTAGCAGGCGACGATCTCCGGGCAGGCGGCGACCGCGCGCTCGAACTCGCGCACCGTGCCTTCGTTGTGCTGCGTCAGGTTGACCTCCGCCAGCACGCACAGGGCGAGGCCGACGCTGTCCCGGTCGACCACGGCGCCGTAGCCACGGATCACGCCGGCGGCTTCCATCGCCTTCACCCGCTTCCAGCAGGGCGTCGAGGTCAGGCCGACGGCGGTGGCGAGCTGCTGCACGGTCTGGCGCGAGTCGCGCTGCAGCGCCTCGAGGATGGCGTGGTCGGTGCGGTCGAGAACGATCATGCTGTTTCTCTGTGGAGAACCTGGCATTCATTCTCCACGAGACCGATAAGGCGACAAAGAAAGAAGCACATTCTCTGGTTCGACCCGTAAATTGCGGGCTTCATCCGCGCCCGACGGAGGCCCCATGCCGCAGACCCTTGCCCGCCCCGAGTACCGACTCGCCGACAACCTCGCGGCGAAGGACGGCGTGGTCTTCCTCACCGGCACCCAGGCCCTGATCCGCCTGACGCTGATGCAGGCGGCGCGCGATGCCGCCGCGGGCGTGAAGTCGCAGGGCTTCATCAGCGGCTACCGCGGCTCGCCGCTCGGCATGGTCGACCAGCAGGCCTGGAAGGCGGCGAAGCTGCTCGACGCGGCGGGCGTGAAGTTCCTGCCGGCGATCAACGAGGAGCTCGGCGCGACGGCGGTGCTCGGCACACAGCGGGTCGAGGACGATCCCGAGCGCACCGCCGACGGCGTGTTCGCCATGTGGTACGGCAAAGGCCCGGGCGTCGACCGCGCCGGCGATGCGCTCAAGCACGGCAACGCCTACGGCTCGTCGCCGCACGGCGGGGTGCTGGTCATCGCGGGCGACGATCACGGCTGCGTCTCTTCGTCGATGCCGCACCAGAGCGACGTGGCGATGCAGTCCTGGCACATGCCGGTGGTGGCCCCGGCGAACGTCGCCGAGTACCTGGAGTTCGGCCTGTACGGCTGGGCGCTGTCGCGCTTTTCGGGCAACTGGGTAGGGCTCACGGCGTTGTCGGAAGTGGTCGAGAGCGCATCGACGGTCGACCTCGACCTCGTGAACGCACGGGCAGCG
>DATCGH010000606.1:0-7588 GCA_036509055.1 Caldimonas sp. | reverse complement strand
GCAGGGCATTGGTCACCGGCGCACCGCCGCCGATGCCGCCGAGCGCCGGCACGACCACGCCGTCGAGGCCACCGTTGGCCTGGTAGAAGAAGCGCCCGTTCCAGGCCTGCGGCAGGCGCATCTCGAAGCCGATCGCGTAGCGCTTGCCGTCGACCGGGCTGAGCCGATCGTTCATGGCGCCGACGACGCGGCAGTGCGGGCCGATCGCGATGCCCGCCGCCGACAGCTCGCCCACCGGCACCGTCGTCGCCGCGGTGACTTTCGTGCGCGCAAACGTGAACGATGCGGCGAGCGCCTCGCAGGCGACCAGCGTCGAGCCTTGCGCGGGTGCAAGTGCTGCAGGCGGGGGCGCGCCGACGCAGGCGGCCAGCAGCGCCGTCACGAGGGCGAGGGCGGCGGCGGTGTTCGAGCCGGTGGCGTTCATGTCCTGTCTCCTTGGCGCGGCGATCCCGGGCGGCGTCGCCGAGGGGCTTGGGCGGTACTTGGCAAATTTCTGCTTTTTAGTTAATATACATAACCAAACAGTTGAACCCCGCTAGGGCTTACCCTAGGGTTTCACCAGGTCACCACTCCTAGAATGACTCCGAATCATGATTATGGACACTAACCAATGACAAGCGCCGCACCTGCCTCGGCGCCGCTCTTCCGGTCGCTCGACCTGCTGCGCATCGAGGAACGGGGCGCCGTGCTGCATCTGCGCCTGAATCGGCCGGCCAAGCGCAACGCGATCAACGATGCGCTGGTGGCGCAGCTGCACACCGCTTTTGCCAACCTGCCCGAAGTCGTGCGTGCGGTCGTGATCAGCGGCGAGGGCGAGCACTTCTGCGCCGGTCTCGATCTTTCCGAGCTCTCGGAGCGCAGCGTCGCCGAAGGCATCCTGCATTCGCGCTCCTGGCATGCGGCGTTCAACCAGATCCAGCTCGGCCGGGTGCCGGTGGTCGCGGTCCTGCACGGCGCGGTGGTCGGCGGCGGCTTGGAGCTGGCGAGCGCCTGCCACGTGCGGGTCGCCGAGCCGAGCACCTTCTACGGCCTGCCGGAAGGCCAGCGCGGCCTCTTCGTCGGTGGTGGCGGATCGGCGCGGATCCCGCGCCTGATCGGCGTCGCGCGGATGACCGACATGATGCTCACCGGCCGCGTCTTCGACGCTGACGAAGGCCAGGCGATCGGGCTCTCGCAGTACCGGGTCGAGGCCGGCAAGGGGTTGGCCAAGGCGCTCGAGCTTGCCGGGCGCATCGCCGCCAATGCGCCGCTCTCGAACTTCGCGGTGATGCATGCCTTGCCGCGCATCGCCGACATGGGCCAGGACGAAGGCCTGTTCGCCGAGTCGCTGATGGCCGCGATCGCCCAGGGCGACGACGCCGCCAAGGGACGGATGCGCGATTTCCTCGAGGGCAAGGCCCAGAAGGTGAAGAAGGCGTGAGCGGCAGAGCGGCCATCGGCGCGAGGCGGAGATGAAGGGCGGCGTGCGCTACCGCGACCTGCCGCTCGGCGGCTCGCTCGAAGCGACGCTGACGAAGCGCGAAGACGGCTCGACCCTGGTCGTCTCCAGGGAGCCGCTCCAACCCTATGCCGCGCGCCTGACCGACCGCTTCCTGCACTGGGCCGAGATCGCGCCCGATCGAACCCTCGTCGCCAAGCGGGTCAAGGGCGGCGACTGGCGCCGGGTGAGCTACGCCGAGGCGCTGCGCGCCGCCCGCTCGATCGCCCAGTGGCTGCTCGCGCATCCGGTCTCGGTCGAGCGGCCGATCGCCATCCTCTCCGACAACGACATCGAGCACCTGCTGCTCACCCTCGGCGCGATGCTCGCCGGCGTGCCCTATGCGCCGGTCTCGCCCGCCTATTCGCTGGTCTCGCAGGACCACGGCAAGCTCAAGCACATCGTCGGCCTGCTGACGCCCGGCCTGGTGTTCGCCAGCGGCCCGGCATATCAGAAGGCGATCGCCGCCGCGGTGCCCGCGGAGACCCCGGTGGTGCTCGGCGAAGGCACGCTCGAGGGCAGGGCGACGGTCCCGTTCGCCGAGCTGCTGGCGACCGCGCCCACCGCGGCGGTCGACGCCGCGCACGCCCGGGTCGGCGCCGACACGATCGCCAAGTTCCTCTTCACCTCCGGCTCGACCAAGCTGCCCAAGGCCGTGGTCAACACCCAGCGCATGCTCTGCGCCAACCAGCAGATGATCCGCCAGTGCTTTCCGGCGCTGCAGCAAGAGCCGCCGGTGCTGGTCGACTGGCTGCCCTGGAACCACACCTTCGGCGGCAACCACAACATCGGCATCACCCTCTACAACGGCGGCACCCTCTACATCGACGAAGGCAAGCCGACGCCGGCGCTGATCGGCGAGACCCTGCGCAACCTGCGCGAGATCGCGCCGACGATCTACTTCAACGTGCCCAAGGGCTTCGAGGAGATCGCCAACGCGCTCGAGGTCGACGAGGTCCTGCGCAAGACCTTCTTCAGCCGGGTGCGAATGTTCTTCTTCTCCGGCGCCGGCCTGGCGCAGCCGATCTGGGACAAGCTCGATGCCGTGGCCGAGAAGGAATGCGGCGAGCGCATCCGCATGCTCACCGGCCTGGGCATGACCGAGACCGCGCCGTTCGCGATCTGCGCCAATGCCCACGAGGTGAAGTCGGGCCACATCGGCCTGCCGGCGCCGGGGATCGAGATCAAGCTCGTGCCGATGGCCGACAAGCAGGAGGTGCGCTACCGCGGCCCCAACGTCACGCCCGGCTACTGGCGCGCGCCGGAGCAGACGGCCGAGAGCTTCGACGCCGAGGGCTTCTACTGCAGCGGTGACGCCGCCAAGCCGATGGACCCGGCCGATCCCGGCCGCGGCTTCATGTTCGACGGCCGCATCGCCGAGGACTTCAAGCTCAACACCGGCACCTTCGTCTCGGTCGGGCCGCTCCGGGCGAAGATCATCGCCGCCGGCGATCCGCTGGTGCAGGACGTGGTGATCGCCGGCATCAACCGCAGCGACGTCGGCGTGCTGTTCTTCCCGCGCCTCGATGCCTGCCGCGCCTTTACCGAGCTGCCGGCCGATGCGCCGGCGAAGGCGGTGCTCGCCGCGCCGAAGCTGCGCGCCTTCTTCCAGCGCCTGGTCGACGTGCTGCACTCCACCGGCAGCGGCAGCTCGACCCGGGTGGCCCGGGCCCTGGTGCTGGCCGAGCCGCCGTCGATCGACAAGGGCGAGATCACCGACAAGGGCTCGATCAACCAGCGCGCCGTGCTGACCCATCGCGATGCCGACGTCGTGCGCATGTACCTCGGCACCGATCGCGACGTGATCAAGCCGCAGGCGCACTGAGCCCGACGAACCCGAGTCCATGGCCAAGACGACGCAGTTCCGCGTGACGATCCAGTTCGGCGACTGCGATCCCGCCGGCATCGTCTTCTATCCGAACTTTCAGCGCTGGATGGACTCGGCCTCGCTCTCGTTCTTCATGCAGTGCGGCGTGCCGCCCTGGCGCGAGCTGGTGAAGACGCGCGGCATCGTCGGCACGCCGCTGCTCGAGATCGCCACCCGCTTCGTCACCGCCGCCACCTATGCCGAGGAGCTCGAGATCTCGACCCACGTCGAGGAGTGGCGGGCCAAGGTGTTCAGGCAGCGCCATCGGGTGATGCGCGGTAGCACCCTGATCTGTGAAGGCACCGAGACCCGCGCCTTCGTCCGCCGCGACAGCGAGAATCCCGACCGGCTGCGGGCGATCCCGATTCCCGAAGACATCCGTGCCCTGTGCGAATAGCGGCGCGGCCTCAGTTTCCCTTCCAACAACGACAGGAGACCTCATGAAAGCCTCGATCCGACTCGCCCTGGCCCTGGCCGCGGCGTGCGCCGCCGCCGCCGCCCAGGCCGACATCACCATCGGCGTCAGCATCCCGCTGACCGGGCCGACCTCGGCACTCGGCATCCCCAGCAAGAACGGCATCGCCCTCTGGCCGACGTCGATCGCCGGCGAGAAGCTCAACGTCATCATCCTCGACGACGCCACCGACCCGACCGTCGCGGTCAAGAACACGCGCCGCTTCATCACCGAGGACAAGGTCGACCTGATCGTCGGTTCGGCGGCGACGCCGCTCGCCGCGGCGATGTCCGACGTCGCCGCCGAAGGGCAGACGGTGCAGCTCATGCTCTCGCCGGTGAACCTGCCTCCGGGCAAGGGCGCGTGGTCGTTCCGCATGCCGCAGTCGACCGCGGTGATGGCGATCCCGATCGTCGAGCAGTGGAAGAAGCTCGGCGTCAAGACCTACGGCTTCCTCGGCTACTCGGATGCCTACGGCGAAGCCTGGCTCAGCGACATCCAGCCGCTGGCCGAGAAGGCCGGCATCAAGCTGATCGCGACCGAGCGCTTCGCCCGGCCCGACACCAGCGTCACCGGCCAGGCGCTGAAGCTCGTCGCCGCCAACCCCGATGCGATCCTGATCGTGGCTTCGGGCAGCGGCGCGGCGATGCCGCACAAGGGCCTGGTCGAGCGCGGCTATCCCAAGGGCAAGCTCTACCAGACGCACGGCGCGGCCACCATGGACCTGATCCGGGTCGGCGGCGCCGACGTCGAGGGCTCGTTCGTCTCCTCGGGCCCGGCGGTGGTGGCCGAGAAGCTTCCTGCCGGCAATGCCAGCAAGGCGCTCGGCATGAAATACAAGGAAGAGTTCGAGAAGGCCTACGGCAAAGGCTCGGCCAACCAGTTCGGAGCTCACGCCTTCGACGTCGTCATCGTCCTCAACAAGGCGGTGCCGATGGCGCTGGCCAAGGCCAAGCCCGGCACGCCGCAATTCCGCGCCGCCCTGAAGGAAGCGTTCGAGACCATGGGCCGGACCCCGGTCTCGCAGGGCGTACTCAACTGGACCGCGACCGACCACTTCGGCTACACGCCGGAGACCGGCGTGCTCCTGAAGGTGGCCAACGGCGACTGGCAAGTCGTTCCTTGACGCCGCCTTCCGCGGCAGCCCGGGCCGGCGACTAGACCATGGACGCCTCGATCGCCGGCATCCTGATGCTCGACGGCGTCACCAACGGCGCCGTCTACGGGCTGCTCGCGCTCGCGCTCGTCCTGGTCTTCGCGGTCACCCGGGTCATCTTCATCCCGCAGGGCGAGTTCGTCGCCTACGGCGCGCTTTCGCTGGCGATGCTGCAGTTCGGCAAGGTGCCGGGCACGCTCTGGCTGATGGCGGTGCTGGCGCTTGTCGCCGCGCTGCTCGACGCGGTCGATGCGCTCCGCCGCGGCCTGCCGGCGACGACCCTGGCGCGCAACGCGGCGCGAACGCTGATCGCGCCGGCGATCGTCGTCGCCCTCACGGTCTGGGCGGCGCCGCAGAAGTTTCCGCTGCTGGTGCAGAGCGCGCTCGCGGTGGCGATCGTCACCCTGCTCGGGCCCCTGGTCTACCGCCTCGCCTACCAGCGCCTGGCCGATGCGACCGTGCTGGTGCTCCTGATCGTCTCGGTCGGCGTGCACTTCGCGCTCACCGGCCTCGGCCTGGTGTTCTTCGGCGCCGAAGGCTTTCGCAACCCGAGCTTCTGGGATCAGCGCTTCACCCTCGGGCCGCTCGCCCTCACGGGCCAGACCGTGATCATCTTCGCCGTCTCGATCGCCCTCATCCTCGGCCTCTTCCTGTTCTTCGAGCGCACCTTGCGCGGCAAGGCGCTGCGTGCGACCGCGGTCAATCGGCTCGGCGCCCGCCTCATGGGCATCTCGACCATCGGCGCCGGCAAGCTCAGCTTCGGCCTGGCGGCCTTCATGGGCGCACTCTCGGGCCTTCTGATCGGGCCGACGACGACCGTCTTCTACGACTCGGGCTTTCTCATCGGCCTGAAAGGCTTCGTCGCCGCGATCTTCGGCGGGCTGGCCAGCTATCCGGCGGCGGCGCTCGGGGCGCTGATGGTCGGCGTGCTCGAGAGCTTCAGCTCGTTCTACGCCAGCGCCTTCAAGGAAGTGATCGTCTTCACCCTCATCATCCCCGTGCTCCTCTGGCGCTCGTTCCAGCACGGCCACGACGACGAGGAAGAGTGATGGCGCCCCCGCGCTCACTTCGTTCGCTGCCCCCGGGGGACCGTGAGGGCCCCTTCGTGGCCCTTGGGGTGCTCCCCGCCTTGGGGCGGCCCGGCGGCGGGGAGGCCCCGTGAACCTGCGCCGGATTGCCCTCGCGATCTTCGTCGTGCTGCTGGCGCTGGTGCCGGTCGTCACGCCGGAGAACAAGGAGTTCTGGATCACCCAGGCCAACTACATCGGCCTGTACACCCTGGTCGTCTTCGGCCTGGTGCTGCTCACCGGCGTGGCCGGCCTCACCTCCTTCGGCCAGGCGGCGTTCGTCGGCCTGGGCGCATATGCGGCGGCGTACCTGACGCTGACCTACGGCGTCTCGCCCTGGCTCACCGTCTGGATCGGCCTGGCGTTCACCGCGGTGGCGGCGCTGGTGCTCGCCTGGGTGACCCTGCGCATGTCGGGCCACTACCTGCCGCTCGCCACCATCGCCTGGGGCCTGTCGCTGTTCTATCTGCTCGGCAACCTCGACTTCCTCGGCAAGTACGACGGCCTGCTCGGCATCCCGGCGCTCAATTTCTTCGGCAAGACGCTCAACACCGGGCGCAGCTTCTTCTACCTGCTGTGGACGATCGTGGTGCTGGCGGCGGTCGGCATGACCCACCTGCTCGACTCGCGCGCCGGCCGGGCGATGCGCGCCGTCAAGGGCGGCTCGACCATGGCCGAAGCGATGGGCATCGACACCTTTCGCGTCAAGGTCACCGCGTTCGTCCTGGCGGCGCTGCTCGCCAGCGTGTCCGGCTGGCTCTTCGCCCACTTCCAGCGCACCGTCAATCCGTCGCCGTTCGGCCTGAACATGGGCATCGAGTACCTGTTCATGGCGGTGCTCGGCGGCATCGGCCACGTCTGGGGCGCGCTCGTCGGCGCCGGCGTCGTGCAGGTGCTGAAAGACCAGCTTCAGGTGCTGCTGCCCAAGCTGATGGGCACCAGCGGCAACTACGAGATCATCGTCTTCGGCGTGCTGCTGGTGCTGATGCTGCAGTACGCCCGCGACGGGCTCTGGTCGTTCGTCGATTCGCTCTTGCCGCGGCAGCGCCGCAAGGTCGACTGGGCCGACGTGCCGAGCCTGCCGACGCGCCTTCGGCCGGCGCACGGCGAAGTGGTGCTCGATGTGCGCGACGCGCGCAAGGAGTTCGGCGGCCTGGTGGCGGTGAACGACGTCAGCTTCCAGGTCAAGGCCGGCGAGATCCTCGGCCTGATCGGACCCAACGGGGCCGGCAAGTCGACCACCTTCAACCTCGTCACCGGTGTGCTGCCCGCGACCCGCGGCCAGGTGACGCTGCTCGGCAAGCGCATCGATTCGCTCGCCTCGCGCAAGATCGCCCGGCTCGGCGTCGCCCGCACCTTCCAGCACGTGAAGATGATTCCCGGCATGACGGTGCTGGAGAACGTCGCCCTCGGCGCCCACCTGCGCGGCCGCCACGGCGTGCCGGCAGCGATGCTGCGCACCGACCGGTCCGAGGAGCGCCGCCTGATGCGCGAGGCCGAGCGGCAGCTGCAGCGCATCGGCATGGGCGAGCTGATGCACGAGCAGGCCGGCAACCTCGCGCTCGGC
>DATCGH010000605.1:0-2983 GCA_036509055.1 Caldimonas sp. | reverse complement strand
ACCTCGCTGCCGGCGGCGCTGATGTTCGAGCTGTCGCGAAGCCTCTGAGGCCGCAGGCGGCCACGGCCGGCCTGCGCCGTGCCTCTCAGCGCGCCCGCACGCCGGCGATCGCCGCGCCGACGATCAGGAGCGCCGCCAGGCCGATCCAGACGGTCAGCGGTCGGCCCGAGGTCGCGACCAGGAGCAGTGTCGACGCGAGCGGCGTCAGGTAGCTGAGGATGCCGATCCGGCGCGCGTCGCCGCGCTTGAGCGCCGCGTCCCAGAGAAAGAAGGCCGCGCCGAGCGGGCCGAGGCCGACCGCCACGATCAGTCCCCAGTCGCGCGACGACAGTGCCACCGCAGGCTCGAAGGCGAGGTGGCAAAGCAGCGCCAGCACCCCCGACACCAGCCCGAACAGGCCGACCACCGCGGTCGGGAAGTGGGCGACGCGGCGCGTCAGCAGCGAGTAGCTCGCCCAGATGAACGCCGAGCCGAGGGCCGGCAGGTAGCCCCAGGCGAAGCCGCCGCTCAGGTCGCGGCCGCCAACGATCGCCAGCGCCGCGCCGGCGAATCCGGCGAGCGCCGCCATCACGTGCACCGGCCGCAGCCGCATCCCCGGCAGCAACAGCGGCGCAAGCACGACGATGAGGAGCGGCCAGAGGTAGTTGACGAGGTTGGCCTCGACCGGCGGCGCGTTGCGCAAGGCGACGAAGAGCAGGAAGTGGAAGCCGAACAGGCCGTAGACGCCGAGCGCCAGGGTCGACGCCGGCACCCGCCATTGCCGCGCCAGCGGCCAGGCCGGCACGCTGCCGATCACCAGGGCCAGCCCGGTGAGGAGGAACGGCGGAACGTGGGCGAGGGCGACGCCGAGCGAGGCCAGGGTCGCCCAGAGCGCGATCGCGCCGAGCGCGAGCAGCGTCGCGCTCACGCCCGGGCCGCGCGGCTCAGCGCCAGAACCGCCACAGCAGCCAGACCGCCGCGCCGATCGCCGCGACGCGGGCCAGTTGCGGCCCGCGCTCGACCCAGGTCGACCATTCGATCGGCTTGCCGTGCCCGCGGCGTTGCCGCGCCTCCTCTTCCATGCCGGCCACCCACTCGCGTCGCCGCGGCAGGTCGGCCTGGATCGCCTCGAGCCGGCGCTTCACCACCTCCGCCGGCGGCTTCGCGGCGTTTGCCTTCAGCACCGGCGCGAGCTTTTCGACCGCGGCGTAGGCCTCGCGCAGGCTCGGGATCGCCAGCGTCGCGCCGCACTGCGCGCAGCTCATGGTCTCGCCCGGCGGCAGCGCCGCACCGCAGGCTGCGCATTGCATGGCCTGCTGCTTCGCCGCGGAACGCGGCAGCTCGTGCGACGCGAGCATCGCCTCGGGATCGAGCGCCCGCGCCAGCCGGGCGACGTCGAGCAGGCTCGGCACCGAACTGCAGTACGGGCAGCGCTCGTCGTCCTTGCCGATCGCCGCGCCGCAGTTGACGCAATCGATCCGGCCGCGGTCGCGCAGCAGCTTGGCCCGGTCGAGCCGGGACATCGGCCGGAGCAGCCCCTTTTCCTCGAGGAACTCGGCGAACGACTGGTAGGCGCCATCGCGCTTCAGGCACTGCAGCTGCACCGAGCGGCCCCAGCGCGACTGGTTGTGCACCGTCTTCAGCGGCCCGGCGCAGCGAGGGCAGCGGGTGGCGGCGCTGAGCGGCTGGTGCGGCAGGTCGTAGCTCGCGGCCATCAGGCCGATCAGCTCGAGCAGGCCGGGGCCGTTCAGGCGTGCGGTCTCGGTGCCGTCGAACCAGACCAGGTCGCAGCCGCCGCAGACATCGAGCTCGACGCTCGCCCCGTAGTGGCCGGCGAGGCCGAGGCGCTGCATCGGCGCCCTGCAGTTGCCGCAATCGAGCGGCCGCTCCTGGGTCGGACCGGAAGCGAGAGCGGCCGGCATCCGCCGGCGTCAGGCGGTGGCGGCGAGGCCCGCCGCGTGCGCCTGCTGGTCGGCGTGGTAGCTCGAGCGCACCAGGGCGCCGACGGCCGCATGGGAGAAACCCATCGCCGCGGCCTCGCGCTCGAACATGCGGAAGGTGTCGGGATGGACGTAGCGACGCACCGGCAGGTGGTGGCCGCTCGGCGCCAGGTACTGGCCGATGGTCAGCATGTCGATGCCGTGGGCGCGCATGTCGCGCATCACCTGCAGGATCTCCTCGTCGGTCTCGCCGAGGCCGACCATGAGGCCGCTCTTGGTCGGCACGTGCGGCGCGAATTCCTTGAAGCGCTTGAGGAGGTTGAGCGAGAAGGCGTAGTCCGACCCGGGGCGCGCTTCCTTGTAGAGGCGCGGCGCGGTCTCCAGGTTGTGGTTCATCACGTCCGGCAGGGCCGCCTTGAGGATCTCCAGCGCCCGATCCATGCGGCCGCGGAAATCAGGCGTCAGGATCTCGATCTGGGTGCCGGGCGAGAGCTCTCGGGTCTTCTCGATGCAAGCGACGAAGTGGGCCGCGCCGCCGTCGCGCAGGTCGTCGCGGTCGACGCTGGTGATGACCACGTACTTGAGCTTGAGCGCGGCGATCGTCTTGGCCAGGTTGAGCGGCTCGTCGGCGTCGAGCGGGTCGGGCCGGCCGTGGCCGACGTCGCAGAACGGGCAGCGCCGGGTGCACTTGTCGCCCATGATCATGAAGGTCGCCGTGCCCTTGCCGAAGCACTCGCCGATGTTCGGGCAGGAGGCTTCCTCGCAGACCGTGTGCAGCTTGTGCTCGCGCAGGATCTGCTTGATCTCGTAGAAGCGGGTGGTCGGCGAGCCGGCCCTGACGCGGATCCAGTCGGGCTTCTTCAGCGTCTCCGCGGCCACGACCTTGATCGGGATGCGCGACGTCTTGGCTTCGGCCTTCTGCTTGGCGGTCGGGTCGTAGGTCGGCGTCGGGATCATCGGGGGCCCAGGTAGGCGGCGAGCTTGGCGCCGAGGGTCGTCGCCACCTCGTCCCACGAGGCGCGCACGCCGATTGTAGAAAGGTCGGTCACGGCCAGCCCGGCATG
>DATCGH010000604.1:0-3949 GCA_036509055.1 Caldimonas sp. | reverse complement strand
TCGCTCGCGCCCCGGGGCCCGGCCTCGCAGCCGCCGCCGGTGTCGCAGCAGCACAGTCGCCCGGCGCCGCTGGCGGCGCAGCCGCACCCGGAGCCCGGGCGCAGCCGTCCGGCGCCGCTCGCTGCAGCGGCGGCGATTCCGGTCGCGAAGACGGGCGGCAGCCGGGCCGGTCTGATCATCGCCGGCGTCGTCGGCGTGCTCGTCGTCGCCGCCGCGGCGGCGTGGCAGTTCGCGCCCAAGGACAAGCCGGCCGGCGTCGATCCGATCCTGGGGACGGCCACGCCCCCGGTCGCGCCCCCGGTCACCACGGTTGCGACGCCGCCGCCGGCGGCGCCCGTCACCGCCACCGTGCCGCCGGCAGCGGCCACCACCGCCGTCACCACCGACGCGCCGCAAGGCACGGCCGTCCCGCCGCCGGAGCCGGTCCGCCCGGCAACGACGACCGCGACCGCGCCCGTGGTCGTGCCCGACACCGCCAAGCCCGTGCCGCCGACCGCGCGGCCGGTGCCGACGACGGCGCACAGCGACGCGCCGACCGATCCGGTCGCGCGCCCGTCGACGGCCGCAGTCGCCACCGATCGGACGGCGACCGCGCCGACGACCGCCTCGGCCAGCGCCGTCAAGCCGCGCCCGCCCGCGCAGCCGGTGCCGCACGAGACCACGACGGCCGGCAGCACCGCACCGACCACGACCCCCCGGCCGCCCGAGACCGCCTCGACCTACGGCACTCCCTACGCCGCGCCAGTGCCCGCCACCAGCACCGGCGCAACGAACCCGCCCGCGCAGGCGCGTCCGGTCGGCCAGCCGGTGCCGCGCGACGCCCAGGCGGCGGCCAAGCCGGTGCCTTCATCGGACCCGGCCGCGCAAACGAAGAAGATGGTCGACCCCCACGCCTCGTCGGCACGCGAATCCTGCGGCAAGCGCGTGTTCGTCGCCCTCGCCCTCTGCATGGACGAGCGCTGTGAGGATCCGCGCTGGCGCAACAGCGAGGAGTGCATTCCCATCCTCGCGCGCAAGCGCCAGCGCGCGGGCGGCTAGGCCTTTCGATCCGGTGCCCGGCCGCGTTCGGGCGGGCACCGCGGCCGCACCCGATGCGGGTTGGCTCCGTGGGCAGGCGGCAGCGGCTGGGCTATACCTCCGTGCGTCGCCTCAGCCGCCTTCCGGAGCCTTTTGTGCCCTCATCGCCCCACTCCTTCGAGGTGCCTGCCGACCGGCCGCATCTGCGCATCTGGCCCCGGCGGCTGCCCCATGCGCTGGCGGTGCCGGAGACCTCGCTCTGGTTCAACGTCGAGGTGGCGGCGGCGCGCTTTCCGGACAAGGCCGCGTACATCTTCTTCGGCCGCCGCATCAGCTACGCCGAGCTTCGCTCCCAGGCCGAGGCGCTGGCCGGCTGGCTGCAGCGGGAAGGCGTCGGCAAGGGCGACCGCGTCGCCCTCTTCATGCAGAACTGCCCGCAGTTTCCGATCGCCCTCTACGCGACCTTGCGCGCCAATGCGGTGGTGGTGCCGGTGAACCCGATGAACCGGGCCGACGAATTCAGCCACTACATCACCGACCCCGAGACCAAGGTCATCGTCTGCACCGCCGACCTGGTGCCGATCGTCGCCGCCGCCCAGGCGGCGTTGCCCGAGGCGCAGCGCGCGCGGCGGGTGCTGGTCACCCGCTTCACCGACACCATGCCCGAAGGCGCCATTGGCGAGGCCGACGCGCCCTCGCCGGCAATGGAAGCCTGGTTGCGCACCGAGGTCGAGCTGCCCCCCGGATACGTCCGCTGGAGCGATGCGCTCGCCGCGAGATGCGTGCCCGGCCCGCACACCGCCGCGCCCGACGACCTGGCGCTGCTGCCCTACACCTCAGGTACCACCGGGCTGCCCAAGGGCTGCATGCACACCCATCGCACCCTGATGGCCAACTCGGTCGGCGGCCAGTGGGGCTACAGCTCGCCCGAGGTGCTCGGCCTCGGCGTCGTGCCGATGTTCCACATCACCGGCATGCTCTACAGCGTGCTCGGCTCGGTGTACACCGGCGCGACCGTGGTGCTGATGGCGCGCTGGGATCGCGAGCTCGCGGGGCGGCTGATCTCGCGCCACCGGATCACACACTGGGTCTGCATCCCGACGATGGTGATCGACCTCTTCGGCAGCCCCAACTACAAGAGCTTCGACCTCTCCAGCCTGCGCTCGATGAGCGGCGGCGGGGCGGCGATGCCGCATGCCGTGGCGCAGCGCCTGCTCGACGAGTTCGGCATCAGCTTCGCCGAAGGCTACGGCCTGACCGAGACCGCGGCGCCCAGCCATGCCAACCCGCCCGAGCGCGCCAAGCTGCAGTGCCTGGGCATCCCGATCTTCTCGGTCGACTCGCGCATCGTCGATCCGCTGAGCCTGGAGGAGCTGCCGGTCGGCGAGGTCGGCGAGATCATCACCCGCGGGCCCATGGTCTTCAAGGGCTACTGGAAGCATCCGGAGGCGACCGCCGAGGCCTTCGTCGAGTTCGACGGGCGCTCGTTCTTCCGCACCGGCGATCTCGGCAAGATGGACGAGGAAGGCTACTTCTTCATGACCGACCGGCTGAAGCGGATGATCAACGCCAGCGGCTTCAAGGTCTGGCCCGCCGAGGTGGAGATGCTGCTCTACAAGCACCCGGCGGTGCAGGAAGCCTGCATCATCGCCGCCAAGGACGCTTACCGCGGCGAGACCGTCAAGGCCGTGGTGGTGCTGCGCGCCACGGCCAAGGACACGAAGGCCGAGGACATCGTCGCCTGGGCCAAGGAGCACATGGCGGCCTACAAGGTGCCGAAGATCGTCCAGTTCGTCGACGCGCTGCCGAAGTCGGGCTCGGGCAAGGTGATGTGGCGCCTGCTGCAGGATCAGGAAGCGGCCTGAGCCGGCGCCCAGGCGCGTTCGATCCGGCGCCTCTCAGTAGGTGGCGCGGCCGCCCGAGAGATCGAACACCGAGCCGGTGGTGAAGGAGCACTCCTCCGAGGCCAGCCAGGCGACCATCGCCGCCGCCTCGTTGACCTCGAGGAAGCGCCCCATCGGAATCTTCGAGAGCATGAAGTCGATGTGCTGCTGCGTCATGGTGGCGAACATCGCCGTCTTCGCCGCCGCCGGCGAGACCGCGTTGACGAGCACACCCTTGCCGGCGAGCTCCTTGCCCAGCGACTTGGTGAGGGCGATCAGGCCGGCCTTCGAGGCGCTGTAGTGCGAGGCGTTGGGATTGCCTTCCTTGCCTGCCACCGAGGCGATGTTGACGATCCGGCCGTACTTGTTGGCGAGCATCTTCGGCACGACCGCGCGGCACACCAGGTAGGGCGCGATCAGATTGACCTCGATGACGCGGCGCCAGATGTCGGGCGCCAGCTCCCAGGTGGTGGCATTGCCGCCGGTGATGCCGGCGTTGTTCACCAGGATGTCGATCTTGCGATGCGTCTGGGCAACGCCTTCGGCCGCCGCCGCGACGTCGGTCTCGCTGGTCAGCTCGACCACGTGGGTGCTGACCCGGCCGGCCTGGGCGAGCATGCCCTTGGCTTCGGCGAGCTTCTCGCCGTCCGAGTCCCAGAGGGCGACCGCGGCGCCCGAGGCGAGCATGCGCTCGGCAATGGCGTAACCGATGCCCTGCGCGCCGCCGGTGACGACGGCGACCCGGCCCTGCAGGTCGATCCGGTTCATGAAGGGAGTCCTTTCAGCGCCGCGGCGCCGTCCGGCATCTCGCGGCAGTCGGCGATGTACTGGCGGATGATGCTGGCGAAGTCCTTGTCGGCGTGCAGCCCGAGGCGCGCGGCGCGCTCGGCGGTGCAGCCGCGCGACCAGTTGCCGACGATGCCGGCGATGACCTCGTCGCGGACGAAGCGCACCCGCTCGCGCACCGTCTTGCCCGCGACCTCCTCGAGCGCATCGAGCATCTGGCCGACGGTGGCGTTGACCGCAGGCAGGTTGAGCGCGAGCCGGCC
>DATCGH010000603.1:0-2295 GCA_036509055.1 Caldimonas sp. | reverse complement strand
TTCATGGACGAGATGTGCGCGATGGTCGTCGAGAAATACGACGGCTCGCTCAAGGCCGAGCACGGCACCGGGCGCAACGTCGCCCCCTTTGTCGAGCTGGAATGGGGGGCGCAGGCGGTCGCGGCGATGCGCCGCATCAAGGCGCTGTTCGATCCGAAGGGCCTGCTCAATCCCGGGGTGATCCTCAACGCCGATCCGCTCTCGCACCTGAAGGACCTGAAGCCGTTGCCGGCCGCGGATCCGCTCGTCGACAAGTGCATCGAGTGCGGCTTCTGCGAGCCGAAGTGCCCGTCGCGCGGCCTGACGCTGTCGCCGCGCCAGCGCATCGTCGGCTGGCGCGAGATCGCGCGGCTCGACGCCGACGCAAGCGAGCCCGAGCGCGCGGCCGAGATGAAGACGCTCTACGACTACCACGGCATCGAGACCTGCGCCGCCTGCGGACTCTGCGCGACCGCGTGCCCGGTCGACATCGAGGTCGGCCTGCTCATCAAGGCCTTGCGCGGACGCCGCGCCGGCCCGCTCGCCAAGCGAGTCGCCGGGGCTGCGGCGAAGCACTTCGCGGGCGTCACCACCGGCGTTCGTTTCGGACTCGGCGCCGCCGACCTGATGCACGGCATCCTCGGCACGACGACGATGAAGGCCAGCCTCGATGGCCTGCGCAAGGCGTCGGGCGGCCGATTGCCCAAGTGGTCGCCGACGCTCGCCCGTCCGGTGCACTTCGTGCCCTCGCCGCGCCCGCCGAGCGGTGCCGAGCGCCTGGTCTACTTCCCGAGCTGCGCCGCGCGCAACATGGGTCCGCAGCGCGGCCAAGATGGCGAGATGCTGCCCGGCGTGGCCGAGCGGCTGTTCCGGCGCGCCGGTTTTGACGTCGTCTATCCGGACGCGCTCGACGGCCTGTGCTGCGGACAGCCGTTCGAGAGCAAGGGGCTGGTCGACGCCGCCGACCTGAAGTCGTCGGAGCTCGCCCTGGCGCTGCGCGAGGCGAGCGAGAACGGCCGCTGGCCGATCGTCTTCGATACCAGCCCCTGCACCTACCGGATGAAGAAGATGCTTGCGGGATCGCTGGCGATCCAGGACAGCATCGAATTCGTCCACGACACCCTGCTGCCGCGCCTGACGATCACGCCCGAGCGCGGACCGGTCGCGGTCCATCCGGTGTGCACCGTTCGCAAGATGGGCAGCCTCGACAAGCTGGTCGCCATCGCCAGCCGCTGCTGCGATGCCGTGGTCACGGTCGACGCGGTGCAATGCTGCGGCTTCGCCGGCGAGCGTGGCTTCATGCGCCCCGAGCTCAACGAGCACGCCCTGCGCCACCTGCACGAGGCGATCCCCGCCGGCTGCACCGGCGGCGTCTCGAGCAGCCGAACCTGCGAGATCGGCCTGTCGGAAATGGCCGGCGTCCCGTACGAGTCGATCCTCTGCCTGGTCGAGCGCTGCTCGACCGCATCGGCAACCGCCCCGGCGGTCGAGCGCACCAGCGCCGTGGCCGCCTGATGCGCGCAGCGCGACTGGACGCTGGCCCCGGACGAATGACGAGAGAGCCGCGGGACCGCCGCCCTATCCGTGCGGCGGGCTCAGGGGTGCGTCCGGCATGGCGCGACCGGTGGCGACGAGCGGCGTCAAGGTCGCCTCGGCGCGCTTGACGAACGCTTCCACGACCGAACCGAAGATCCGATCGAGAGCCACCTTGGCGACCCGGTCGACGAGACCCTCGGAAAACTGATATGAGAGGTCGAAGTTGACCTTGCATCCTTGGTCGGCCAGCGGCACCAGTCGCCAGTCACCGTGAAACTGCCTGAACGGGCCCTCCACCATCCGGACTTGCAGCCATTCAGGGCGGCGCTTGGGATTGCGGGTGCGCATCGTGAACCGCAGATTGAGATAGGAGAACTCGAGGCGGGCGGCGACCCAGTCGTCGCTGCGTTCGAGGACCTCCCCTGCCGTGCACCAGGGGAGAAACGACGGATACCACTCCGCCTGCTCGATCAGGTCGAACATGGCCTCGGCCGAATAGGGAACGAGCACCGAGCGTTTGATCTCCACGCCAATTTCCTTGCCCTCGGGGCTCGACATGGCTCGTCCCCGCGTGCAGAATCATCCGACAAGCAGCAGGTTCGAACGCGACCTTCCGACTTGACCATACCAAGAAATTCCGCAGCATTCCCTGAAGGAGCCAAGCATGAAGTTCATTCCGACGATCGCCGCCTGCAGCGCCACCCTCGCCTTGAGCGGCCTCGCGTTCGCTGGCCCGGCCGAGGACATCATTGCCAAGGAGAAGTGCGGCAGCTGCCACAC
>DATCGH010000602.1:0-2232 GCA_036509055.1 Caldimonas sp. | reverse complement strand
GAGGCCGGCGCCGGCCCGACCGACGGCGCGAGCCGAGCCGGCTCCAGCGGAAGCTTCGCCGGCACGCGCCGCTTCGCCCGCCGAGCCGTCGATTGCGGCAAGCGGCGCGCGGGCGACGCCGACCCTGGCCGCGTCTTCTGCGCCGGGGACGTCCGCAGCCGCCCCGGAAACGGCAGCGACAAACGCCGGCCCGCCGGTCGTTGGCGCAGCCGATACGGCGGCGAAGCCCGTCGAGTCCGCCGCGCGTCGTCCCGCGTCGCCGTCGCAGCGTCGAGTCGCCGCGGCCAAGCCACCGCCCCCCGCGGTTCGCACGGCGGTCGCGCCGTCGCCGGCGCGCAACGGCGAGCCAGTAGCGGTGCGGCCGGCGGCCTTCCCGGCAACGGCGAAGGCGAGCGCGCGTCCGGCGGGCCGCTCGCCGATCTACCTGCCGCCGGCCGTCGGCCTGGCGCCGCTGCCGGGGAGGACGCCGGATTCCGCGGTGGCGCCGCTCGCCGTCGCGGCCGCCAGCCCGGCAGCGACGCCGGCACCAGCAGCGCCGTCGATCGACGACGGCGCGGTCGCCGCGCCTGCCGATTTCATGCAGCGCGGCAACGAGCTGCTGGCGGTACAGATTCCGCGCATCGCCCAGCGCGCCGAGCGGATGGTGCTGCGGGTCCTGGTCGCCGCCGCCCATGCCGACGAGGACGGCAGCACCGACGACCAGGTCCGGCTCGCTGCCGGGGCGATCCGTCTCGCCCCCGACGATCCGCAGCTGACGCGCACGGCGGTCCGCGAATCGCGCCAGTTCCACGAGGGCGCGCGCATCGCCCTGCGGCGCGGCGATTTCGCCGAGGCGGTGGGGCTCGAGACCCGGGCGTTCGGCGCCAATCCGGTCGATGCCGAGATCGTCGGCACGCTCGCCTACATGCGCCTGCGCCAGAGCCCGAGCCAGCCCGAGGCGGCGAGGCGCCTGGCGCTGCATGCCCTGACCCTGCACGACTGGAAGTTCCCGTCGGGGCGGATCGAGGACTGGAACACCTTCGCCATCGCCAGCGCGCTCACCGGCCACGAGCGCGACGCGCGCAACGCCTGGCTGGTGGCGCTGGCGCTGGCCGGCGGCTCGGAGCGCCAGTGTCGGGCGGCGATCGACGCCTATGCGCTCTACGGCGAGGCCTTGCGTTTGCCGGTCGAGGCGATGCTCTATCGGGCCAATGCCGCCGGCCGCTCGCCGCGCTCGCGGCTGTGCGAATGGCCGCCGCACTGGTCGGCGAGCGTGCGCTGAAGGCCGCGTCTAGTCGAGCGTCTTCAGCGCCGCCGTCACGCCCGGCAGCATGCCGGCCTGCATCTCGGGCGTGCCGCTTTCCCGGAGCGAAGCGTAGAGCGAGAGCAGGAACTGCGACAGGTTGTGCCGGGCGGCGAGCGAGACCGCGGTCGCGGGCTCGGCCTTCGGTCGCGACGCGGCGAGGCCGGCCAGCCAGGTGCTCCATTCGTCGCCGGAAAAGACGCTGCGCCGGCCGATGTAGAACACCGGCGCCATCAGCCGTTCGCCTTCGCCGTAGACATAGAAGTGCTCGCCCGGCGGCGCGACCTGGGGCGCGATCGCGGCGAGGATCGCCTTCAGCTGCCCGGCGTCGAGGGCCGGGTTGAGGCCGAGCTGCAGCAGCAGGTCGGCGCCGTGGGCGACGCCGTGACGCCAGCCTTCGCGGGTATCGAAGCCGCGATAGTCGCGCACGCCCCTCAAGTAGCCGATGGCGGCGTCGACGAGCTCGGCCCGTTCGGCCGGCGAGAGGAAAGGCTGGAGGCGGTCGACCCGTGCCACCTCGGCCAGGGCCAGGGCGGCGAACGGCTGGCGAAAGCCGGCCGCATCGGCCGCTGCCGGTCGAAGCTGCGCCACCAAGGACGCGCGCATCGTCTGCAGCGTCGCCGGCACGATCAGCTGGCCGCGCAGCCAGTGCGAGAGCGCGTCGAAGGCGAGCGCATCTCGGAGCGCCGGGTCGGGCGAGGCGAGGCAGTCGAGCAGCTCGACAGCGAGCGCATGCCGGCGGGCGTCGCCGCTCACGCGCCACTCTGTCTTCTTCATCGCTTCGAGGGCGGCCTTGTCCAGGCCCGCGGGCGGGCAGGCCGCGCCCGCCGACAGCGCGCTGCCCAGGATCAGTGCGCCGAGTCCGCTGCCGCGCGTCAAGATGACGATGCTCAAGCCCTTCCCCCCGCAGCCCGATGCCGCCATGATCGCCGATCGCGCCTCGCCTCCCG
>DATCGH010000601.1:0-2169 GCA_036509055.1 Caldimonas sp. | reverse complement strand
CGAGCGACCCGGCGCTGCGCGCGCTCCGCCGCTGGGCGCTCGAGCAGCAGCCCGCCGCGCCGGCCGACTGGATCGCGGCGATCGACTGCTTCGCCGCGCACTCGCCGGTGGTGCGCTGGCGTGCCCTGCCCGGCCCGACGGGCGAGGCCAATCTCTACGCGATGGCGCCGCGCGAGGCGGTGCTCTGCCTCGCCGCGGACGACGGCGACCGGCTGATCCAGCTCGCCGCGGTGCTCGCGGTCGGCAGCCGGGCTCTCTGGCCGGCCGCCGCGCGCGCAGCCTGGCGGCGCCTGCCGGAAGAAGCGCGCGACCGGGTCGCGCTGGTCGACGACTGGACCCGCCCCTCGATCGCCTTCGACGCCGTGCTGCACCACGGCACGAGCAAGGAGCTGCGCGAGGTACTGCGTGCCGTCGCGGCGCGACCGGGAGCGATCGTCGGCGTCACCGCGCTCCCGGTCGGCAACATGGCGATCCCGCTCGAGCGGCTGGTGGTCGAGCGCTCGCTCAGCATCAACACCGCCGCCGCCGGCGGCAATGCCAGCCTGATGACGATGAGCTGACGCGGTGATCGCAGCCTAGCCGCGCTCGTACACCAGGATGGCCGCGGCGAGATCTTCGAGGGCCGTGCCGACCGCCTTGAACACCGTGCGCTCGGCCTCGCTTCGTCGCCCGGAGGCCTCGCCGCGCGCGAGCGTGGCGAGCGTGCCGCGCACGTCGGCCGCCGTGAAGACGCCGCGCTGCATCGGCCCGAGCAGGTCGCCGCTCTTCTGCAGCGCCTCCTCGGTGTCGACGTAGAGGGCAGCGCCGGCAAAGCAGGCGTCGTCGGCCTCGCGCATCGCCGGAGTGAAGCCGCCGATCAGGTCGAGATGGCTGCCGGGACGGAGCCACCGACCCTCGATCAGGGCCTCGGTCGCGAGCGTGGCGACGCTGATGACGTCGGCCGCGGCCACGGCCTGCTCGAGATCGTCGCTCGCGGCCGCGGCGACACCCGCGTCGCTCAAGGCCTGCGCCAAGGCCTCGGCCTCGGCGGCGCGGCGCGCCCAGACCGTCACCCGCTCGATCGGCCGGACGGTGCGATAGGCGGCAGGCAGCAGGCGCGCGACCCGGCCGGCACCCACCACCAGCAGGTGGCGGGCGTCCGCCCGGGCCAGCCACGAAGCGGCGAGCGCCGAGGCGGCTGCGGTACGCCGGGCAGTGATCTGGTCGCCGTCGATGAGGGCGAGCGGTACCCCGGTGCGCGCGTCGTGCAGCAGGTAGCTGGCATGCAGCGCCGGCAGGCCGCGCTCGACGTTGCCGGCGGCGACGTTGACGATCTTGACGCCGTAGTGGCCGCCCGGCGTCCAGGCCGGCATGACGAGCGAGGTGACCGCGCCGCCGATCTCGTGCGCGTGCCGCGGCGGCACGACGCAGCCCGCGGCGAACAGCGCGCGCAGCGCCGGGATCAGCGCCTGGAAAGGCAGGGCCGCGCCCGTCGCCGCGGCATCGAGGATTCGCAGGGCCGGCCTCCGGTCCGGGACGCCTATTTCGCCTATTCGAGCGTGAAGCCGACCTTCAGCGTCACCTGCCAGTGCGCGACCTTCCCCTCGACGACGTGGCCGCGGGTTTCCGTCACCTCGAACCAGTGGATGTGGCGCACCGACTCGCTCGCCTTGGCGATCGCGGTCCGGACCGCGTCCTCGATGTCCACCGTCGACGATCCGGTGAGTTCCAGAAGCTTGTAGACGTGGCCGCTCATGATTTCTCTCCTGGGCTGGTCTTTCGCAAGAACCCCAGTATGCGACGAAGCCCGACGCCGCCTAGCCGGCGCGCTTGGCCGGTGGCTCCTTGCCCGCCGGCGTCTGAGCCGGCTTCCCGGACTTCTTCGCCGCCTTCGCCCGTTTCTGCTTCTGGCGGCGAATGCCGCGATCCTTGTCTGCGCTCATGTCGATCCCGGATAGTGAAGGGGTCGATTCTGACCTCTGTTCCTCAGCGCCGGAACGGGCCCCGGCGAGCGGGCGTAGGACGTCATCACGGCGGCCCGGTCGCTCGCTACCATGGCGACCGGGCGGCAGTTCCCGGGGCGTCCCGTCGCTGCCGATCTGCCGCCCGACCGCTGAGGGCCGAAATCCGTGGCGACTGTTCCTGCGCGAAACGCCGAGTGCGTGCCCGACGACCTGCTGCTGAAGGTGA
>DATCGH010000600.1:0-2969 GCA_036509055.1 Caldimonas sp. | reverse complement strand
GCCGCGATCGCGCTGACGCTCGGCATGGCGATCGACGCCAACGTGCTGATCAACGAGCGGGTGCGCGAGGAACTGCGCGGCGGCGCCTCGCCGCAGGCGGCGATCAACACCGGCTACGAGCGGGCGTTCGCGACCATCCTCGACTCGAACGTGACGACGCTGATCGCCGGCCTGGCCCTGCTCGCCTTCGGCTCCGGGCCGGTGCGCGGCTTCGCCATCGTCCACTGCCTGGGCATCGTCACCTCGATGTTTTCCGCGGTCATGTTCTCGCGCGGCCTGGTCAACCTCTGGTACGGGCGGCAGAAGCGCCTGAAGAGCGTCTCGATCGGCCAGGTCTGGAAGCCGGGCGCCAACGTCCCGGTCGAATCCTGAGCTTCCCCTAGCCACCCACCCCGTCCAGAGAAGCCGTCGAATGGAGTTCTTCCGCATCCGCCGCGACATCCCGTTCATGCGGCACGCGTTGATCTTCAACATCGTGTCGGCGCTGACCTTCCTCGCTGCGGTCTTCTTCCTCGCCACCCGTGGCCTGCATTTCTCGATCGAGTTCACCGGCGGCACGGTGATCGAGACCGCCTACGACCAGCCGGCCGACGTCACCAAGGTGCGCGCCACGGTCGAGAAGCTCGGCCTCGGCGACGTGCTGGTGCAGAACTTCGGCAGCTCGCGCGACGTCATGATCCGGGTGCCGTTGCGCGCCGACGTCAAGCAGGCCGACCTGGTGGCGCGGGTCTTCACCGAGCTCTGCCGCGCCGAAGGCGGCACGATCAGCGCGCGCGAAGGTCCGGTCGAGCAGGGCCAGTCGGCCTCGCGCCAGGCCTGCACCGCCGGCGCGGTCGAGCCGGTGCGACTCTCGCGCAGCGAGTTCGTCGGCCCGCAGGTCGGACGGGAACTGGCCGAGGACGGCGCCAAGGCGCTGGCCTTCGTCGTCATCGGCATCATGATCTACCTCGCCTTCCGCTTCGAGTGGAAGTTCTCGATCGCGGCGATCGTCGCCAACCTGCACGACGTCGTCATCATCCTCGGCTTCTTCGCCTTCTTCCAGTGGGAGTTCTCGCTCTCGGTGCTGGCGGCGGTGCTGGCGGTGCTCGGCTACTCGGTCAACGAGTCGGTGGTCATCTTCGACCGGATCCGCGAGACCTTCCGCCGCTTTCGCAAGCTCACGACGCACGAGGTGATCGACCACGCGATCACGAGCACGATCAGCCGGACCATCATCACCCACGGCTCGACCCAGATGATGGTGCTTTCGATGTTGCTTTTCGGCGGCCCGACGCTGCACTACTTCGCTATTGCGCTGACGATCGGGATCCTGTTCGGAATCTATTCCTCGGTGTTCGTCGCCGCGGCCATCGCCATGTGGCTGGGGGTCAAGCGGGAGGATCTGATCGGCACAACAGCGGTCAAGGCGCACGATCCGGACGATCCCAACGCCGGGGCGGTGGTGTAGAGTCCAAACCGACACTCGCAGGACCGGACACACCCCACAGCCCATGCCCACCCCCGCCAACCCGACGGCATTGGCGCAGCAGGCGAGGCGGTCATATGTGGAGCGGCTGATCGGCGGCATGCCGGCGGTGGTGCAGGCCGTCGACCAAGGTGCACGCACCCTTGCCGCTTCTGTCGCCGAACCCATGGTCGCGCTGAAGCGGCGCGAGCTGATTCCGACGCTCCAGGCCACCTTGCCGCTTTGGCTCCAGGGAATGACGACGCTGCTGCGCGCTGCGCTCGACACCGGCACCGTGGCGCAGACGCGACTCGGCGAGCTGCCGGTGCTGCCGGGTCAGCGCGCGGGCAAGCTGAGCCTGGTCGATGACGACACGATCGAGCACGAGATCCTCAGCTCGCGCCTGGCACTGGCGATGATGGATCGGGCATCGTGGGAGTTCACCGACCTGCGCTCGCGGATGAACGTGCTCGAAGGCCGCGAGGAGCTCGAGACCAACGACGTGCTGCGGCCGCACGTGCTGGCGCGTGTGGTCACCAATTCCTGGCTGACCGCGCCGCTCGGCTTCGATGCCTGGCGGGTGCTGCAGGTGGTGCTGCACGACGAGCTGTCGCACTTCGCCGAAGAGGCCTACCACGAGACCAACCGCTTCCTGCTCGCGCGCAACGTGCTGCCGGAAGTCGATCTTCGTCCCTTCATCCGCCGCTCCAACCACGGCGGTCCGCCGCCGACGCGGCCGGGCGGCAGCGGCGGCTTCGGCATGCCGACCGGCATCACACCGCCGCAGCCCACCGACTTCCAGCAGTCGGCGATCAAGCCGGCCGCGGCCGAGTCTCACGAGGTGGGCGAGGAAACGCGGATGATGACCCGCGCCGCCGGCCTGGCGCGCGGCCCCGATCAGGCCGAGGCCGTGCTCGGTCGCCTGAACCGGCTGGTCAGCCGGCAGCTGCCCGACTTCGCCCACACCTCGAGCGAGCCCCATCCGCCTTCGCCGCGGCTCAATGCGGCCATCGCCCAGGCGCAGGACAGCGTCGCCCGGCGACTCTCCAGCGCCGCCGCCGCGGCGGCCAGCAGCGGTGCCCCGGCGATCGGCACGCCGGCGTTGCTGGAGGAACTGCACCAGAGAAAGCAGGCGCTCAAGGCGGCCGCGGCGACGCCGGTCGAGCGGGCGACGATCGAGATCGTCGCCCTGCTGTTCCAGAGCATCCTGATGGAAGACGCCATTCCCGCGACGGTGCGCGTCTGGTTCGCCCGCCTGCAGATGCCGGTGCTGCGCGTCGCCGTCTCGGAGCCGGACTTCTTCGCCACGGTGGAGCATCCGGCCCGCCGCCTGATCGACCGCATGGGCTCGTGCGTGATGGGCTTCGACTCGGGTAGCCGGGCCGTCGGCGACCTGCTCGAAAAGGAGATCAAGCGCGTCGTCCAGGTGGTCGAGGCTTATCCCGACACCGGCCGGCGGGTCTTCCAGACCGTGCTCACCGAGTTCGAGAAATTCCTCGAGCACTACTTCAGGAACGAGAACGAG
>DATCGH010000599.1:0-3324 GCA_036509055.1 Caldimonas sp. | reverse complement strand
ACTGCTTCGGGAAGCCCGCCCGGGACAGCGGCCACAAGCGGGTTCCGCCACCACCGGCCATGACGACAGGCTGTACGAGGATTTGGGTCATTGACGGGCTGGAATGGCTGCAGAGCGGGCGGCCCCGGAACGGGCCGACGGGAAGACGTGAAGCGCGATGCCTGCGGCTTCGGCGACGATGCGGTCGCTGGCGAGGCCAGGGCGACCACCGGCGCGGAAGTGTAGCGCGCGGCCTGCGTGGCCCGGAACAGACAGGGTACCCGCCGAGGCTCCCTAAACTCCGCCCATGCTGCTGTTTCTCCTGACGTTCGGCGTGTCGGCGCTGAGCACCTTGCTGATCGTCAGGTCGAGCCATTCGCATGCCCGCTTCTCGGCCGACCACGACTTCGGCGGACCGCAGAAGTTTCACTTCCGCGCCGTGCCGCGTGTCGGCGGCATCGGTATCGCGATCGGGCTGGTGTCCGGGGTCGCGGCTCTCGGCGCCGCACGCAACGTCGACGAACAACGGTTCGCCGCCTTGCTTCTGCTGTGCGGCATTCCCGCCTTCGGCAGCGGCCTGTTCGAAGACGTCTCGAAGCGCGTCGAGCCCCGCTACCGGCTGGTCGCGACCGCGCTTTCGGCCCTGCTCGCGGTCTTCGCGGTCGACGCCTCGCTCGGTCGAACCGGCATCTGGGGCTTCGACTGGATCGCCTCGTTCACCGTCGGCGCGGCCTGCCTGGCGATCTTCGCCGCCGCGGGCATCGCCAATGCGATCAACATCATCGACGGCTTCAACGGCCTGGCCTCGATGTGCGTGGTGATGATCCTGATGGCGACCGCCTACGTCGCCAACCAGGTGGGCGACGACACGGTGGCGACCCTGGCGATCATGGGCGCCGGTGCCGTTCTCGGCTTCTTCTTCTGGAACTTCCCCGGGGGCCTGATCTTTCTCGGCGACGGCGGCGCCTACTTCCTGGGCTTCTACGCCGCCGAGCTCGGCATCCTGCTGATCGCCCGCAACCCTTCGGTCTCGCCGCTCTGCCCCCTGCTGATGTGCATCTATCCGGTCTTCGAGACGGTGTTCTCGATGTATCGGCGCAAGATCCTGCGCGGCGGGGCGATGGGCCTCGCCGACGGCGTTCACCTGCACAGCCTCATCTACCGACGCATCCTGCGCTGGGCCGTGGGCAGGCACGATGCGAAGCTCCTGACCCGGCGCAACTCGATGACGGCGCCCTACCTCTGGCTGGTCTGCGGCATGGGCATCGCCCCGAGCCTGCTCTGGTGGGACAACTCGGCCATCCTGGGGGCATTCATCATCCTGTTCGGAATCGGCTACGTCGCGCTGTACGCCTCGATCCTTCGCTTCAAGGTGCCGCGCTGGTTGGTGTCACGCAGGTGACGCTGACGGCCTGGCGCCCCGCCAAGGCGGCCGCTCGAGGCCTGGTCCGACGGCGAAACCGGGTAGGCGCGATAATTGCGGGATGCATGTAAACCCCAATGAGTCGCCGATCGCCGGCGAAGTCCTCGATCCCGCGGCCCCGCCGGCCGCAGTGCCCGAATCCCTCAAGTTCTCCGCCCTCGGCCTCGCGCCGGTCCTGCAGAGCGCCGTCGCCGCCCAGGGCTACACGACGATGACGCCGATCCAGGCGAAGGCGATTCCCCTCGTCCTCGCCGGGCGCGACATCATGGGCGCTGCCCAGACCGGCACCGGCAAGACCGCCGCGTTCTCGCTGCCGCTGCTGCACAAGATGCTGCCGCACGAGAACGGCAGCATGTCGCCGGCGCGCCATCCGGTGCGCGCCCTGGTGATCGCGCCGACCCGCGAGCTCGCCGACCAGGTGGCCGACAACATCAAGGGCTACGCCGCGCACTCGAAGCTGCGCTGCGCCGTGGTCTTCGGCGGCATCGACATGAAGCCGCAGACGCTCGAGCTGAAGCAGGGCGTCGAGGTGCTGGTGGCCACCCCCGGGCGGCTCCTCGACCACATCGAGGCCAAGAACTGCGTCCTCAACCAGGTCGAGTACGTGGTGCTCGACGAGGCCGACCGGATGCTCGACATCGGCTTCCTGCCCGACCTGCAGCGCATCCTTTCCTACCTGCCGAAGCAGCGCCAGACGCTGCTGTTCTCGGCCACCTTCTCGCCCGAGATCCGCCGCCTGGCCGAGAGCTACCTGCAGAACCCGCTGATGGTCGAGGTGGCCCGGCCGAACGCCACTGCCACCAACGTCGAGCAGCACTTCTACAGCGTCTCGACCGAGGACAAGCGGCGCGCCGTGCTCAAGCTGCTGAAGGAGCGCTCGCTCACCCAGGCGCTGGTGTTCGTCAATTCCAAGCTCGGCTGCGCCCGGCTGGCACGCTCGTTCGAGCGCGACGGCCTGCGCACCAACGCCCTGCACGGCGACAAGTCGCAGGACGAGCGGCTGAAGGCGCTCGAGGCGTTCAAGACGGGCACGGTCGACGTGCTGGTCGCGACCGACGTCGCGGCGCGCGGCCTCGACATCGTCGACCTGCCGGCGGTGTTCAATTTCGACGTTCCGTTCAACGCCGAGGACTACGTCCACCGCATCGGCCGCACCGGCCGGGCCGGCGCCTCGGGCCTGGCGATCACCCTGGTCTCGCGCGACGACACCCGGCTGGTCGACGACATCGAGAAGCTGATCAAGAAGAAGATCGAGATCGAGCCGCTCGAGCTCGAGGACGAGGCCCCGCCGCGCCGCTCGCCGCGGGAGCGCTCGCGTGACGACGAGGATTTCCGGCCCCCGCCGAAGGCCATCGTGTCGCCGTACTCGGCGCGCACCCCGGGGCGCGAGATCTCGATGCCGCCGCCGCAGCCGGCGCGCGATCCGTTCTTCGACAAGCCCTATGAGGCGAGCGCGACCACAGCCGAGCCGGCCTGGGAAAAGCGCGCCGCGCCGGTCGCCCGGGGCCTTTCGCCCAACATCAAGCCGAAGAAGAAGGTCGCGGCGCTGTTCGGCGGCAAGGTCCCCGAGCCCGAGACCACCGCGTAAGGCTCAGCGCCCCGCGAGCAGGGCGAAGACCGCCGGCACGTCGGCCGGCAAGGGCTTCGGTCGCTGCCGCCATTGGGCGACGCTGGCGCTGCGGGTGAAGCCGCCGGGCAGGGTTAGGCCGACGCTCACCGAAAGCGTGGTCGTCGGCTGCAGATTGGCGAGCAAGGCCTCGAGCAAGGCGGCGTTGCGATACGGCGTCTCGATCAGGATCTGCGTCTGGGCGTCGCGGCGCGACGCCGCCTCGAGGACCCGGATCCGCGCCGCGCGTTCGTCGGCCGGCACCGGGATGTAGCCGACGAAGGCGAAGCTCTGGCCGTTCAGGCCGCTCGCCGCC
>DATCGH010000598.1:0-7357 GCA_036509055.1 Caldimonas sp. | reverse complement strand
ACCGTCTGCCAGTCCTTCAGGGAGACGACCTTGTTCATGCCGAACGTCGCGATCGTGCCGACGAAGGCTCCCAGGCAGAACAGGCCGAGATAGTCCATCCACGCCTCCTCGAGTCCGGACCGGCGCCGATTCTCTCGGCCTACGTGCTCTGGCACAAGGGCCGACCGGAGGACTGCCGGCGCTGCGCGGCGCAGGCTTTGCCGCGCCGATCAGCCGCGCGATCTCAGCGCCGCGGCGAGGTCGGCCAGGGCATGGCGCCCTTGACCGTGTAGCTCTGCTCGCCGCGCAGCTTCCAGGCGGTGCAGCGGAAGGTGCCTGGCTCGACCGCGCGATCGACCAACGAGCCGTCGCCGTGGACGATCTTGCCTTCGGTGCAATACATGACGCCCGATTCCTTGGCGAGGACCGCCAGCACCCCCGGGATGCGGTTGCCGTCGCTCAGGACGCTCGCCGTCCAGACGAGCACGCCGAGCACGAGCGGCAGGATCACGATCAGCATGAACGCGCGCACCAGTCTCGGGCCGGCGGGGGAAGCGAGGGTCTTCGCGGCAGCAGTCATCGGCAGGTCGGGGTGAGGCGCCGCGATCATAGGAGCCGGCATCGCGCCGCTCGGCGAGAAGGCGCCGCGTCACGGGCAAATGCGTGAATTGCTCGTGGTTTGCGCCGCCTCGCGACCGGCGGTCCCCGGCTCCCGACGAGAGCACCGACCCGACCGCTTCGCCCTCAGCGACCGCGAAGGTGCGCCGGCGCTTCGAGGCGCCGCGCCAGCGCCGACAGCGTCAGCGTGATCGCCAGGTACACCGCCGAAATCAGCAGGTACGGCTCCCAGTAGCGCGAATAGGCGCCGGCGACGGTGCGCGCGGCGAGGGCGAGCTCGGCCAAGCCGATCGCCGACACCAGCGACGAATCCTTGACCAGCGACACCGCCTCGTTCACCAGCGCCGGCACCATCCGGCGCAGGGCCTGCGGCAGGACGATGTAGCGCATCGCCTGGCCATGGGTCAGGCCGACGCTGTAGGCCGCCTGCGTCTGGCCGCCGTGGATGCTGTGGATGCCGGCGCGCAGGATCTCCGAGATGTAGGCGCCGGCGTTGAGGGTCAGCGCCAGCGCGCCCGAGAAGAACGCGCCGTGGTCCTGGCGGAAGGCGCGCGCCGCCTCGCCGCTCAGCAGCAGGCCGCCCTCCGGCTGCACCAGCGTCGGCATGAGCGCGAAGTGCACCAGCAGGATCTGCACGAACAGGGGCGTGCCACGGAAGAAGCCGACGTAGGCACGGGTCGCGCCGCGCAGCAGCTGCCAGGCGAGGACACCGGCGCGGGTGCGCGGCGGCGGGCTGTCGGTGGTGCTGCTGATCAGGCCGAGGACGATGCCGAGGGCGAGGCCGCCGATCAGCGAGACCGCCGTCAGCCACAGGGTCATCTGCAGGCCCTGCAGAAACAGCGGCCCGTAGCCGGAGAGGATGCTCCAGCGCAGGTCGGCGAAGCCCAAGGCGAGCGGCCAGCTACTTCGATGCGGCGACCGCGGGCGCGGAAGCGCCTCCTGGCGGCGTCGGCGCGCCGAGGTACTGGGCGTAGATCCGGTCGTAGCTGCCGTCGGCACGGATCGCCGCCAGGCCCTGATTGAGCTTGGCAAGCAGTTCCGCGTTGCCCTTCTTCACGGCGATGCCGTATTGCTCGGGCGTGAACGCCGGGTCGTTGACCGTCCGGAACTTGTCGCCGCCGTTGTTCTTGACGTGGTTGACGACCACGCCGTTGTCGGCGACGACGGCATCGATGCCGCCGGTCTGGAGCTCCGACAGGGCGAGCGGCGTGCTCTCGAAGCGCTTGATGTTGGTGCTGGTCTTGCCCTGCAGCTTCGAGATCGCCTCGTCGCCGGTGGTCCCGGTCTGCACGCCGACCTTGAGCGTCTTCAGGTCGTCGAAGCGCGCCACCTTCGAATCCGCCCGCACCGCGATCAGCTGGTGGGCGTCGAAGTAGGGGGCGGTGAAATCCATGGTCTGCTTGCGCTCGTCGGTGATCGTGATCGACGAGACCAGCAGGTCGCGGTCGCCTTGCTTGAGGGCGTTGAAGATGCCTTCCCACGGCGTGTTGACGAACTTCACCTCGAGCCCGGCCTTCTGCGCCACCGCCTTCACGACGTCGATGTCGAAGCCGACGATCTCGCCCTTCTCGTTCTGCGATTCGAACGGCGCATAGGCGGCGTCGGTGCCCACGACCAGCGCCCGGGCCGCAGCCGCCGACGCGGCCGGCGTGCCGGGCGACGCTTCCTGCTTGCCGCAGGCGACGAGACCGCAGGCGAGGAGCGCGCAGAGCGCGGCGCGAAAGGAACGAGGTGCAAAGGCGTTCATGAAGAGGGTCCCGGGGCGATCGAGGCATCGTACCGCCGGCACCCGTGGCCCGGCTAGCTCGAAGGCAGCGCCGCCGCGAGCTGCGGCCCGAGCCGGGCCTTCAGCAGCGCCCGGGTCCGGATCTCGTCGCTGCTCCGGCGTGCATCGACGAGCGCGTCGGCCGGCAGGCGGGCGGCGACGAAGGCCTCGAGCTCGTCGGCGATCGCCGCCGAGGCCGCGGTGTCGACGACCCGGCCGAAGTACCGGCCGCCGCCGTGCAGGGTGGTGTCGGCGAGCAGAGCATCGGCATGCTTTCGGGCGAAGGCCCAGGCCGCCGCCACATGGCCGCTGGCAGCGACCATGCCGACCATCTCCTCGCGCATCAGCCGCGGCACGTCGCTCGCCAGCGCGAGCTGCAGATTGCGCTCGGCCAGCGCCGGATCGCGCGCCAGGCCGAGCGCATGGAAGTAGCGGAAGCGCTCCTCGCTGGTCGGTGCCGCCGCCGCCAGGGCGCGCAACTGCTCCCAGGTGGCGGCGTCGGCGTAGAGGCCGACGCTGTTCAGGACCGGATCGAGCAGGGCCGGCGACAGGCTGGCGCGGTCGACGAGGAAGCGCGCGAACCGGGCCCGGGTTTCGGCAATGGCGCCGGCATCGCCGTGGCGCGCCAGCGCGCCGGCCAGCAGGCCTCGCAAGTCCCGCTCCTCGCCGGACTCCCCCGGCTTCTCCTCCCAGCCGAGCTGCGCGAATCGGGGCGCGATCAGGCGCACCGCGAAGCGATCGAGCGCCGGGCGCGACGGCTCGTCGAGCAGCAGCCGATCGAAGCTCTCCAGCTCGTTGACGACGCGCGTCCAGAGCGCCAGCCGCGGCTCGTCGCCGAGTCGCGCGACCAGGTCGAGCCAGCTCGCCAGCGCGATCCGGTCGGCACCCACCAGGGCACCGGTGTCCGACAGCAGCTTCAGGCGCGCCGCATCGGGCAGGCGCGGCCACTCGGCGAGCAGGGCGTCGAAGAGCGGCGGGGCGTAGCGCACCCGATAGAAGCCGACGTTGCCGGCATCGACGAGAAGCGCGCCGCCGCACCCCGGCAGCGCGCGGGTTGCCGACGGCGTCTGCAGCAGCCCGCGCACGGGCGGCCCGCCGTCGCTGCTGCCCAGGCGCAGGGGAATGCTCCACAGTCGCGAGGCCGCGCCTTCGCTGCCTCCCACGGCCTGGAACTGCTCCTGGCGCAAGGTCACCTCGCGCCGTCCGGCCTCGCAGCGCGCATCGACCGAGACCAGAGGAAAGCCGGGCTGGGTCGTCCAGTCGGCGGCGACCGTCGCCACCGGCTCGCCGGAGGTCACGGACAGCATCTGCCACAGGTCGGTGCCGGTGGTGTTGGAGAGACGATGCTTGGCGAGGTAGGCGCCGATGCCGCGGCGAAACGGCTCCTCGCCCAGCCAGTCCTCGAGCATGCGCAGGAACGCACCGCCCTTCTCGTAGGTGATGCGGTCGAAGGCGCTCTCGGCCTGGCTTTCGCTGGCGATCGGCTGATGGATCGGGTGGGTGCTGGCACGGGCGTCGAGGTTCATGGCCCGCTCGCGGCCCTCGTTCGCCCGGAGCAGGACCCGCCATTCGGGATGGAAGCGATCGGTCGCCTTGGTCGTCATCCACTCGGCGAGCGCCTCGTTGAGCCAGAGGTCGTCCCACCAGGCCATGGTCACCAGGTTGCCGAGCCACTGGTGCGCGATCTCGTGCGCCACGACGCCGTAGACGATCTGCCGGGTCTTCTCCGGCGAGCGGGCCGGATCGACCAGCAGGTTGGCTTCGGTGTAGACGATCGCGCCCCAGTTCTCCATCGCCCCGCCGAAGCCGCCGGGCACGCCGATGTGGTCGAGCTTGGGCAGCGGATAGGGCGTGCCGAAGTAGTCGCCGTAGTAGGGCAGCAGCTGCTTTGCGGCTTCGAGCGCGTACTGCGCCCGGCCGGCCTTGCCGGCGGTGACGACGACCCCGAGCTCGGTGCCCCCGGCCTGGGCGGTCACCCGCTCGAGCTCGCCCGCCACCAGCGCCAGCAGGTAGCTCGACATCCGCGGCGTCGGCGCGAAGGCGAGCCGCGTCCCGCCGTCCGGCAGCGCCTCGCGCCGCTCCACCGGCATGTTGGAATAGCCCGCGAACCCCGCCGGCAGGTCGACCGAGAGGCGGAAGCGGGCGCGAAACGAGGGCTCGTCCCAGCAGGGAAGGAGCCGCCGCGCATTGCTTGGCTCCATCTCCGTCGCCAGCAGCACCCGCGCGCCCGCGGGAGACGGATACGGATCGGCGTAGAGACCTTCGACGCTGGCGTTGATCTTCCCGGTCCAGGCGAGGTCGAGGGTGTAGCGGCCGCGCGGCAACGGCTTCGGCAAGGTGAAGACCAGGAGCTGCCGCGCCCGGTCGCGTTCGGGCGGGCCGAGCTTCGTCACGCTCCGGCCGGGGCCGCGCAATGCCGCCGAGGCGACCTCGATCTCGAGCGCATGGAGGACGATGCGCGCGGTCGGCTGCAGGATCTCGATCAGGTAGCGGCCATCGCCGCGGAAGGTGCGCGCGGCGACATCGGGGACGATGTGCAGCGCGTACTCGACCGGCACCACGTCCTTGGGCAGTGCCCCGGGCGTGGTCGCGAAGGAGAACGGTGGCTGCGCGGCAAACGCCGGGGCAACGAGAATGAGCGCGGCATACAGCCACAGGCGGCAGAGGGATCGCATCGCACGATCATGCCGCGTCCGAAAAGGAGCTCTCTTGAGACGGATTGCCAGGCCACTGATCGCGCTCGCCCTGGCGGCCCTGCCGCTGGCCGCGCCGGCGCAAACGAGCGTGCGCGAGCGACTGACGGCGCTCGCGGAGCGGCTCGTCGCGACGACGCTGACCGAAGACCCGATCGCCGCATCGAGCCTCGGCCTCAGCGCCGCCGACAGCCGGCTCGAGATCCCGAGCGAGGCCGCGCGCGCGGCGAGGATCGCCCGGCTGAACGGCTGGAAGCACGAGCTGGAGGCGATCGCCCAAGGCGCCGGCGGCGGCCTCGGACTGGTCGACGGCAACAATGTCAGGCTGCTTCGCGCCGAGTTCGACTCGGAGCTCAACGAGCTCGTCGACCGCCAGTCGGACCGCAAGAGCTACGCGCGTCCGGCGCTGCGACTGGTGCAGGCGATCTTCTCGCAGTTCCTGCACCTGCCGATCGTCGGCCGCGAGGGCGCGGTCCCGGCCGACCTCGACAAGGCCTGGGACGACCTGGCGGCGCGGCTGGAGCAAGGGCCGGCGTTCATCGTCGCCGGTCAGAAGCTGGTGACCCAGCCCGGGCAGCTGCAGGGCACGGTCGGCGCCCAGCAGCTTGCCGGCGTTCCCGATTTCCTTCGCGGCACCCTGAGCGAGGCCGCGAGCGCGCAGATGGTCGGACGGCCGGCGGCCTTGGCCCGCTTCGTGGCGGCGCGCGATGCGGTGCTCGCGACCATCGCCGAGACCCGTGGGCTGCTCGATGCCCAGGCTGCGTCCTGGCCGGTGAACCACGTCATCGGCAAGGCGGCCTACGAGCGGATGCTGCGCGAGGAGCTGCTGCTGCCGTTCGATGCGGCCGAGATCGAGCACATGGCCCGCGACGAGCTGGCGCACGGCTGGGCCGAGGAGGCCTGGCTGACGGCGCTGTCGAGGAAGCGCGGCCTGCCGTTCGGCCCGGACAGCGGCGGCGGCCTGGCGCCCGGCGGCCCGCCGCTCGTCGGCTACTACCGGGACCGGATCGCCGAGCTGACCGTCTTCATGAAGGAGCACGAGGTCGTCACCGTGCCGGAGTGGCTCGGCTCGATGCAGATCGTCGAGACGCCGGCGTTCCTGCGGCCGGTCTCGCCCGGCGCCGCGATGTATTCGCCGCGCCTCTTCTCGAAATCGAGCACCGGCTACTACTTCATCACCCCGCCGCGCTCGCTCGAGGAGGCGGCCAAGCGCCTCGACATGAACGAGGACTTCGACCGCGACCGGATCTGGTCGACGGCGGCGCACGAGGCGATGCCCGGCCACTTCATGCAGCTCTCGATCGCCCGGCGCCATCCCGACCTGATCCGCCGGCTGCAGCGCGACGCCGCCTTCGCCGAGGGCTGGGCCTTCTACGGCGAGGAGATGCTGGTCCGCCTCGGCCTCTACGGCGACGGCCTCGACGCCCGCCTCTTCACCGCCCGCTGGGAGCGGGTGCGTGGCGCCCGCGCCATCGTCGACCCGAAGCTCGCCTCGGGCGAGTGGAGCGTCGAGCAGGCGGTCGACTTCTACGAGAAGCACTCCGGCTTCACCCGCGGCGCGGCGCAGGCGGCGGTGAACGGCATCGCCCTCGGGCCGGGCTACGTCATCGCCTACACCGTCGGCCGGCTGCAGCTGCAGATGCTGCTCGGCGAATACATGCTGCGCACGGGAGAGCGCGGGTCGCTGCGCGACTTCCACGACCGCCTGCTGTCGTACGGCTCGACGCCGTTCGCGGTGGTCGGGCCCGAGCTGCTCGCCGACCTCGACAAGCCGGCCGCCGCCGTGCGGGCGGCGGCGAACTACTGATTGCCGGGATGGCGTTCGGGGCGAGGTCCGAACAAACGAAACATCGGCGCAGCGGCCGCGAAATGCGGCTGCGACAGGGCGTTCGCAGACTCTCGCCTTCACTTTCCGGGAGCCTTCCGTGGACGTTCAACAGATCACCCTGGTGCGCAGCACCTTCGCCCTGGTCCAGCCGATCGCGAGCGACGCGGCCGCGCTGTTCTACGACAACCTCTTCCGTGCCGATCCGTCGTTGCGCCCTCTGTTCAAGGGCGACATGACGCACCAGGGCCAGCGCCTGATGGGCATGATCGGCAGCGCCCTGCAGCTGCTCGATCGGCCGGCCGCGCTGCTGCCGGTATTGCGCTCGCTCGGCGCCCGGCATGCCGGCTACCAGGTCCGTCCCGAGCACTACGACACCGTCGGCACGGCGCTGATCCTCACCCTCGAGCAGGGCCTCGGTGCCGCGTTCACCCCCGAGGCGCGCGCCGCCTGGGTCGAGCTCTACGGCGTGATCGC
>DATCGH010000597.1:0-2379 GCA_036509055.1 Caldimonas sp. | reverse complement strand
CGCGCGCATGGCGGGGCAGCGGGGCCTGCGCGTCGCCGTCGCCGAGGACGCCGAGCTCGGCGGCACTTGCGTCAACCTCGGCTGCATCCCGAAGAAGCTGTACAGCTTCGCCGCCCATTACGCCGACAGCTTCGAGGAATCGCGCGGCTTCGGCTGGTCGCTCGCGGCCGCGCCGAGCTTCGACTGGAGCGTGCTCAAGGCGAACCGGGCCAAGGAGATCTCGCGCCTGAACCGCGTCTACGGCGAGCTGATGACGAATGTCGGCGTCAGCATCCTGCGCGGCCGCGCCCGCCTGGTCGGCCCGCAGGCGGTCGAGGTGGACGGCGTCGTCCACGCCGCCGAGCGGATCGTCGTCGCCACCGGCGGCTGGCCGGTGCCGCCCGCGGTGCCGGGCGCCGAGCTCACGATCAGCTCGAACGAGATCTTCGACCTGCCGGTGTTTCCCCGGCGCCTGGTCGTGATCGGCGGCGGTTACATCGCGTGCGAGTTCGCCTCGATCTTCAACGGCCTCGGCGCCGCGGTGACCCAGCTCTATCGTGGCGAGCAGATCCTGCGCGGCTTCGATCGCGAGGTGCGCGACTTCGTCGCCGGCGAGATGAGGAAGCACGGCGTCGACGTCCGCGTCGGCGCCAAGGTGGTCGCGTTCGAGAAGACCCGCGGCGGCGCGATCCGGGTGGCGCTCGAGGACGGCAGCGAACTCGAGGCCGATACCGTGCTCTGTGCCACCGGCCGGGCGCCGAACACCGCCGGCCTCGGCCTCGAGGCGCTCGGCGTCGCGCTCGCGCCCAACGGCGCGGTCGTCGTCGACGAGGCCTATCGCAGCAACGTCCCGGGCATCTTCGCCATCGGCGACGTCATCGACCGGGTGCAGCTCACGCCGGTGGCCCTGGCCGAGGCGATGGCCCTGGTCGACAGTTTCTTCGGCGAGGACGGGCGGCGCGTCGACTACATGCACATCCCGACCGCGGTCTTCACCCACCCGAACATCGGCACGATCGGCTTGTCGGAGGAGGCGGCGCGTGCCCGGTTTCAGCGCATCGCCGTCTACCGCACCGACTTCAGGCCGCTGCGCCACACGCTTTCGGGCAGCAGCGAGCGCACCCTGATGAAGCTGGTGGTCGATTCGGCCAACGACAGGGTGGTCGGCCTGCACATGGTCGGCGCCGATGCGGGCGAGACCATCCAGGGCTTCGCGGTGGCGATGAAGGCCGGCGCGACCAAGGCGGTGTTCGACGCGACGCTGGGCATTCACCCGACCGCCGCCGAGGAGTTCGTGACGATGCGCACGCCGACGGTGGCATCATGACCGGCTTTGCTTTTCGCACCCCGCGTCTCATGGTTGCATCGATCCCTTTCCGCGCCGTCTCCCTCTCCCTTTCTCTGCTCGCCGGCCTGGCGGCGATTCCCATGGTGCAGGCCGCCGAGAAGGCTCCCGCCCGCGCCGCCCCCGCGGCCAAGCCGGACGCGATCCTCACGCCGGCGCAGTTGCAGGAATGCGTCAGCCGGAAGGAGCGGCTGCAGGCGCAGACCGACGACGCCTTGAAGGACAAGGCGGCGATCGAGGCCGACAAGGCCGAGATCGCGCGCAGCGGCACCAGCCTCGCCGAGGAGCTGACGACGCTCGACCGGACCAGCGAGGATGCGGTCGGTGCCTACAACGCCAAGGTCGAGCAGCGCGACAAGCTGATCGAGACCTACCAGGGCCGCGTCAACGCCTACAACCTCAAGGCCGAGGCGGTGAAGACGACCCAGGACGGCTACGACAAATCCTGCGGGAACCGCCGCTACGACGACCGCGACCTGAACGACATCAAGCGCAAGAAATGACGACCGAGACCATGAGCGACAACCCCTTGCTGCAAGCCTGGACGGACGAGTACGGCCTGCCGCCGTTCGCCCGGGTCCGGGCCGAGCACTTCGCGCCGGCCTTCGAGGCGGCGATGCGCACCCATCTCGAGGAGATCGGCGCCATCGGCGATGCGACCGAGCCGCCGACGTTCGACAACACCGTGGCCGCGCTCGATCGCGCCGGCCGCCTGTTCGACCGGATCGCCGGGCTGTTCTACAACCTCGCCTCGAGCGAGACCTCGCCGGCCTTGCAGGCGGTCGAGCGCGAGATGGCGCCGCTGCTGGCGGCGCACGACAGCCGCGTCTACATGCACCGGGCGCTGTTCGCGCGGATCGACGCGCTCCATCGCCGGCGCCAGGAGCTCGGCCTCGGCGACGAGCAGCTGCGCCTGCTCGAGCGCTATCACACCGACTTCGTGCGCGCCGGCGCGCGCATGGACGGCGCGGCGCAGAAGCGCTATGCCGAGGTGATGCAGCGGCTCGCCGACCTGACCACCCGCTTCGGCCAGAACGTGCTTGCCGACGAGTCGG